>JBAXER010000043.1:0-23056 GCA_037140375.1 Actinomycetota bacterium | reverse complement strand
AAGAAAGCTGCTCCAGCGAGCTGAGTCTTGAGTAGACGTCGCCGTCTTGATGCCGAACTGCTTCGTCGTGGTTTGGTCGCAAGTCGCACCCAGGCGGGTGAGGCAATTGACTCCAAACGGGTTTTGGTCAATGGAGTCATCGCCGACAAATCGTCTCGTCAGGTAGATCCGGCAGATGCCATCGTGATCGAGGGTCCACCGCCGAGATTTGTGTCGCGTGGTGGCGAGAAACTCGATGCGGCCCTTGAGTCGATGGACATCGATGTGCGCGGTTTGCGCGTGCTCGATGGCGGTGCGTCGACAGGCGGTTTCACACATTGTCTGTTGCAACGCGGCGCTGCCGCGGTTGTGGCAGCCGATGTCGGCCACGGCCAGTTGCATCCGCGTATTCGCAATGATCCGCGTGTGACCGTGCTCGAGCGATACAACTTGCGCAGTCTTGAGGTGGACGACATTGGTGGTCTCGTTGATGTGGTGGTGGCTGATTTGTCGTTTATTTCGCTGACGCGTGTGATCCCGTCGTTGGTGAAGGCGTGCAAACCCCAAGCGTCGCTTGTGCTGTTGGTCAAGCCACAGTTCGAAGCCGGTCGCCAAGAGGTTTCGAAGGTGAAGGGTGTCATTGTCGACCCGGTGATCCATGAACGGGTGAAGAACGAAGTGGCCGAATCGTTGGTTGCGAACGGATGCGAGGTGCGCGGTTGGATTGATTCCCCGATCACCGGCGCCGACGGAAATCGCGAATTCCTTGTACACGCGACGTTGACTCGGTAAGGATCGCAACCGTGACGTCTGTGTTTGTCGTAGCTCATCATCAACGCGACGAGGCGGCAGGTCTGGCGATCGTTGCTGCAGAGTGGCTCCGCGCACGTGGACACGTTGTCTGGATGCCGCCCGAGGATGCGAATGCGCTGGGGCTTGCAGGGCTGGGTAGCGACAGCGAACCGTCGACGGCCGGCTTAGCGCTGAGTCTCGGTGGCGACGGAACGATGCTGCGCACTGTGAAGTTGCTCGATGGCGCGCCGGTGCCGATCATCGGTGTGAATGCTGGGCTGCTGGGCTACCTCGCTGAAGTGGAGCCTCCGGGCTTGCTGACCGCGCTCGAGCGCTGGTTTACGGGCAGCGAGGTCGCAGGAGATTTTCGAATCGAGCAGCGCATGATGCTGCAGGTTGATGTCGAGCGCGTGGGTCTGACGAGTAGACGCGAGCAATGGCGTGCGCTCAACGAGGTTGTGCTCGAAAAGGGTGAGTCGGGTCACACCGTTCGCCTCGATGTCACCATCGACGGCACTCCGTTTACGTCGTACGCAGCCGACGGCCTTATCGTGGCCACCCCGACCGGCTCGACGGCGTATTCGTTGTCGGCCCGCGGTCCCGTGGTCTCGCCTCAGCACCGAGCAATATTGCTGACTCCTGTTTCGCCACACATGCTGTTCGATCGCAGCTTGGTGCTGGACCCCAACGAACCTGTTGGTATCAAGGTGAGTGGCTATCGGCCAGTAGAGGTATCTATCGATGGTCAACGCGTCGCCACGCTCGCCGAAGGCGATACCGTGCGTTGTTCGCCGGCGGCTCAGACCGCCCGCTTCGTGCGGTTCGGACCGCACCGATTTCACCAGATCCTCAAGGCGAAATTTGGACTGTCTGATCGCTGATGCTTACTGAACTTCATATCGAAGATCTCGGGGTGATCTCTACCCTCGATCTTGTGCTCGGTGCCGGCCTGACGGCGCTCACTGGTGAAACTGGTGCTGGCAAGACGATGCTGGTTGAAGCCATCAGTCTGCTCGTTGGTGGGCGCGCCGATGCCTCGATGGTGCGTCACGGAGCGCCAGAGGCCCGGGTCGAAGGTCGCTTCGTGGTGGGCGACGACGAGTTTGTTCTGGCTCGCGTTATTCCGAGTGATGGTCGGTCGCGTGCCTATCTCAATGGCCGTCTCGCCACGGTGGCAACGCTCGCCGAGGTGGGCGCAAGGCTTGTTGATCTCCATGGTCAACACGCGCACCAGAGCCTGCTCGGAGTTGCGACCCAACGCGCTGCACTGGATCATTATGGTGCTGTCGATATTTCGAAGTTACGTGCTGCGAGAGCGCGACTTACCGAGATCGATGCCGCGCTGGCATCGCTGGGCGGCGACTCGCGGTCTCGGGCCCGAGAGGTTGATCTGCTGCGCTTTCAAGTGAGCGAGATTGGCGCTGCCGAACTCACTGACGCTGACGAAGAGCGTGCGCTTGACGAGTTCGAAGATGTGCTTGCTGGCGCCGTTGCTCACCGCGAAGCGGCTCAGGTGGCCGAGGCCATCGTGTCTCAGGACGATGGAGTGCTCGACAAACTGGGTGAAGCCATCGCCCACCTTGGTAGCCGCTCACCGTTCGTTGCATCGAGCGATCGGCTGCGCAGCGCCGCCGCCGAGATCTCCGATGCGATCAGTGAACTTCGCGACATTTCCGATGGCATCGACGAAGATCCGCAACGACTTGTTGAGGTGCGTGAGCGTCGCCAATTGCTTCGCGACCTTCGCCGCAAGTACGGCGACACATTGGCCGACGTGATGGCCTTTCACGCCGACATCAGCGAGCGACTCGACGAACTTGAGAGTTACGAAGCGCGCGCCGATGCGCTTGAGCGCGACCGCATCGTGGCACTTGCGGACGAAGCCGCCGCAGCGGCAGCCGTTGGCGCGGCGCGCCGCAGCGCTGCTCCGCGGCTTTCTGTGGCTGTGCGCGACAACCTGCGCGAGTTAGCAATGCCTCACGCCGATGTGGTGGTGCAGGTGGGCGACGACCCAGGTGACGATGTGAGCTTCTTGCTCGCCGCGAACCCAGGCTCACCGTTGCTCTCGCTCACTCGGGTGGCGAGCGGCGGCGAATTGGCGCGCAGCATGCTGGCGTTGCGCTTGGTGTTAACCGAGGACCCGAGCACCTTGGTGTTCGACGAGGTCGATGCGGGCGTTGGCGGAGCCGCTGCTGTGGCGGTGGGCCAAGCGCTCGCCAACCTTGGTGATCGTCATCAGGTACTCGTTGTGACGCACCTACCGCAGGTGGCGGCGTGCGCAACGTCGCAGATCGTGGTGAGTAAGCACGTAGTCGATGGTCAGACTTTTGCGACTGCTGCGGTTGTGAGCGGTGACGCTCGAATCGACGAGGTAGCGCGCATGCTGTCGGGCATGGCAGAGAGCAAGTCGGCGCGAGATCACGCCGTAGAACTGCTCGGCCGTCGCCGACTCAACAAGTGATCTGTGAACACGCAGGTCAGTCGGGGCGCGCAATGAGGTCTCAGGGTGGTGACTCGCGTTACGATGATCTTCCGTCGTAGTTGTCGCTGACGGGAGGCCGTATTCATGCCCAAGCATATTTTCGTGACTGGTGGAGTTGCCAGTTCACTGGGTAAGGGACTCACCGGTTCATCACTCGGTCGTTTGCTGAAGATGCGTGGCCTTCGGGTCACCATGCAGAAACTTGATCCGTATATCAATATCGATCCGGGCACGATGAACCCGTTCGAGCACGGCGAGGTGTTCGTGACCGATGATGGCGGCGAGACCGACCTCGACCTCGGTCACTACGAGCGCTTTATCGACGAGCCATTGAGCCGCAACAGCAACGCCACTACAGGCAGCATTTATCAGGCCGTACTGGCTGCTGAGCGCCGTGGTGACTATCTCGGAAAGACCGTGCAGGTGATCCCACACATCACTGACGAAATCAAGCGACGCATCAAGCGCCTTGCTACCGATGATGTCGACGTCGTGATCACCGAAGTGGGTGGCACCGTGGGCGACATTGAGATCTTGCCGTTCCTCGAGGCGATTCGTCAGTTCCGTAAAGAAGTTGGTCGCGACAACGTGTGCTACGTGCACGTCACGTTGGTTCCGTTCATCGGGCCAAGTGGCGAGCAAAAGACGAAGCCAACTCAGCACAGTGTTACCGAATTACGCAGCCGCGGAATCCAGCCCGACGTGATCGTGTGCCGCAGTGAAGAGCCCTTGAGCTTGAACCTGAAGCGCAAGATCAGCAACCTGTGCGATGTAGACGAGCGAGCCGTAGTGAATGCTGCCGATGCCCGCAACATCTACGAGCTGCCGCTGATCTTGCACGACGAGGGCCTCGATGTTGTCGTGTGCGAAGTGTTGAAGATCGACGCTCCGCTCGACATGAGCCCATGGGAAAAAGTTGTCGCCACCGTAGAAGCTGCGCAGACCCCAGTGAAGATTGGTCTCATTGGCAAGTACGTCGACCTGCAGGATGCGTATCTTTCGGTGGCAGAGAGCCTTCGTCACGCTGGCTTCCAGCATGGCGCCAAGGTTGAGATCGATTGGATTCAGGCCGAAGAGGTCGAGGGTCTGTTGGCCGCTGGTCGCCTCGCCGATCTTGATGGCATGGTCATTCCGGGCGGCTTCGGCACGCGCGGTATCGAGGGCAAGATTGCAGCGGCTCAGTATTCACGTGAAGAACTGCTTCCATGTTTGGGTCTGTGCCTTGGTATGCAGGTGATGACTATTGAGTTCGCCCGTCACGTGCTGGGGATGGTCGATGCCAACTCAACCGAGTTCGACACCACGACGCATTACCCAGTGATCGACTTGATGGTGGCGCAGCGCGACATTAGCGACAAGGGTGGCACGATGCGCCTCGGCGCGTATTACGCCGTGCTGACGCCTGGCTCCAAGGTTCACCAGGCATATGGAGAAGCCGTCGTGAGTGAACGTCATCGTCATCGCTATGAGTTCAACTCGAATTACCGCAACCGGTTCGAGGCCTCGGGCTTTTTGTGCTCGGGCACCTCGCCAGACAAGCGCCTGGTTGAGTTCATCGAGCTGGTCGACCATCCATTCTGGGTGGGTACTCAGGCCCACCCAGAGTTCAAGAGCCGCCCAGATCGGGCCCATCCGCTGTTCCGCGATCTGATCGCAGCAGCGTTGCAGCGTCGTGCTCAGCGCACATCGGGCGACGTGCAACCTGCCGATTTCGGCGTGCCGGCGGAGACCCCGATCGTCGCGTGAGCGGCTTCCGACACCTCGGCGATTCGCTCGTCCATCAGGGCTATATCTGGCACGTAGCAGTCGCATCGTTTGAGGCTCCTGACGGCACACGTTTCGAGCGTGATGTCGTTCGCTCGCCCGGTGCGGTGGCGGCAGTGCCGCTCATTTTTGATGCTGAAGGAAACGCTTCGGTGGTGATGGTGCGTCAGTATCGCGGCGCCTACGACGCGTACGTCTTGGAGATCCCTGCAGGAATGCGCGATGTCGCCGACGAACCCACCGAGGCCACTGCGTATCGCGAGCTCGTTGAAGAGGTGGGACTCAGCGCTGGCCGCCTTGAGCCGCTGACAGAGTTCTATCCATCGGCGGGCATGACCGACTCGGTGCTGCATCTGTTTGTGGCCACCGATCTCAGCGTGGTGCCCCAAGAACTACATGGACCCGAGGAGCAACACCTCGAGGTGGTGCACGTGCCGTTTGGGGAAGCCGTTGAGATGATCGATCGAGGCGAGATCCGCGATGCGAAAACCATCATTGGTCTGCTCCTTGTAGACCGCAAGCTGCGTCGGGGCGATCTCGGGGCTGGCGGCTGATGAACTCGGATCTGCCGCTCGAGGCCGAGGAATTCCTGTCATGGATGGCTACCGAGCGCGGCAGGTCTGAGAACACGCTGCTGGCGTATCGGCGCGACGTGAACGGCTATGCGCAGTGGCTCAGCAAGCAGGGCTCAACAGTGCTCTCCGTTACGGCTGGTTCGCTGGTTCAGTTCGTTGGTTCGAGGCGGGCGAGCGGCGCAGCACCATCGAGCGTGGCGCGCCAATTGGCCGCAATACGAATGATGCATCGCTTCTTCGCTGAGGAGGGCCTACGTGCCGACGATCCAACGGCCGACCTCGATGGCATCAAGGTGCCGGCTGGCATTCCGCATCCGCTGAGCGAAGCCGAGGTGCTGACCCTGCTCGATTCGGTGCTCGGAGATGATGCAGTGGCGCGTCGAGACCGTGCATTGATTGAGTTCCTGTACGCCACGGGCGCCCGAATTGGTGAGGTTGTTGGACTCTCGCTGAGCGATATCGATGTCGACTCTGGTTTGGTGCGCGTCTTTGGAAAGGGCTCAAAAGAGCGCATCGTGCCATTTGGTCGCGCAGCGGGGGAGGCGCTTCGCCAATGGCTGGCGCCAAGTGGGCGAGCGGCGATGGAACCGTTGCGTTGGGCGCGCAAAGGTGACGCCGAGGCATTGTTCTTGAACCATCGCGGCGCTCGGCTGTCGCGCCAGTCGGCCTGGCTTGTGGTGCGCCAATATGGTGACCTCTGCGGCTTTGGTGATCGGCTCTCTCCGCATGTGCTGCGACATTCGTGCGCCACACACTTGCTTGACCACGGTGCCGACCTGCGCATCGTGCAGGAAATGTTGGGTCACGCCTCAATCAGTACCACGCAGGTGTACACCAAGGTGTCGCAGGAGCGGCTGTGGCAGGTGTATCGAGACTCGCACCCTCGGGCACGCAAAGGCGCAGCATGAGTTCGTGGCTGTCTCAACTGCCGCACCTAACACGTCGCTTCTTTGGGGCTGTGTCTCGACGCGCCCCAAGCAGCAGTGATCAGGCCTGGGCGCTTGGATTCTTGCGAGCGGGGGAGGCTGCGCTGTGGCAACGACTCGGCAATGCCGACCAGCGCCACAGCATTGAGGTGGCCCGAAGGTTTTCGGCCGACCTCAGTGAATCGCCACGTGACGAAATGGCTGGGGCACTGCTGCACGACATTGGCAAGGTGTCGGTAGATCTCGGCACGTTTGGTCGTGTGCTTGCCACCGTTGTTGGCCCTCGTACGCGCTCGTTTCGGATCTATCACGATCATGAGCAGATCGGAATCGAGTTGCTCCGAGAGGCAGGCTCGGCTGCCGCGACGCTGTCGCTGCTCGATGGCACGACGCAACGAGTGGACGCATTGGCGGCGCTGCGTCGCGCCGACAACGTGTAAGCGCAGCAGGTGACCTAAAGCGGCAAGAATCCAATGTTGTTGTATGCCCGCTCGAGCGTGGCACTAGCTGTTGCGCGCGCCTTGGCGGCGCCGATGCGCAGTAACGCCGAGAGTTGGGCGCGGTCGGTCATCAGTTCGTTGTAGCGGGCCTGAATAGGGCGCAGCAGTTCGATGACGGCTTCGCCGGTGTCTACTTTGAGGGGACCATATTGGGTGTAACCGGCGGCGATGGCTTCGGGGGAGCGGCCAGTTGCTGCGGCCTGAATCTCGAGCAGGTTGCTGATGCCGGGCTTGTTCTCGCGGTCGTAGCGCACTTCAGAGTCGCTGTCGGTGACCGCTCGTTTGAATTTCTTGAGGATGGCCGCTGGGTCGTCGAGCATGTAGATGAGCCCGTTATCGGTGGCAGCTGACTTGCTCATCTTCGAGGTTGGGTCCTGGAGGTCCATCACCCGAGCACCCGTCTTTGGCATCACGGCCTTTGGCACCACAAACGTGTCGCCGAAACGACTGTTAAAGCGAATCGCGATATCGCGGGTGATCTCGATGTGCTGTCGCTGGTCGTCGCCCACGGGAACTTCGTTGGCGTCGTAGAGCAAAATGTCGGCGGCCATGAGTGCGGGGTACGTGAAGAGCCCGGCAGCAATGAATTCGCCTTCGCGCTTTGCTGATTTGTCTTTGAACTGCGTCATCCGGCTGAGTTCGCCAAAGCTGACGATGCACTCCATCACCCACCCGAGCTGCGCGTGTTCTGGGACGTGGCTCTGCACGAACACCGTGGAGACATCGGGATCGAGTCCGATGGCGAACAGCATGGCGGCCAGCTTGACCGTGTTCTGGCCAATGATGCCGGGGGTGTCGGTGACGGTGAGGGCATGCAGGTCGCAGACGCCATAGAAGCCATCGACGTCGTGCTGACCGAGGGTCCATTGGTTCAAGGCGCCGAGAAAGTTGCCCAGATGGACATCGCCGGTTGGTTGGATAAACGAAAGTGCGCGGGTCACGTCGCAAGGCTAACGAAACGGGGGCGCATCGGTCTCTTCGATTGTTGGCTAGGCCAAGTAAAGTGGCGCCGTGACCTACGACGTTTCCACTCCGGTGTTCGAAGGTCCATTCGACTTATTGCTGCATTTGATTCTTCGTGAGCAGGTCGACATCTATGAGGTCTCGTTGACCACCATCGTGGCTGCCTACTTGGCCGAGGTGGACAAGCTTCAGGAAATCAACCTCGATCTCGCCACTGAGTTCTTGTTGATTGCGTCGACCTTGGTTGAACTCAAGGCCCGCCGACTCTTGCCGGGCCGAGACAACGTCGATCTCGATGAAGAGTTCTCGCTGTGGGAAGAGCGCGATCTGCTGCTGGCTCGATTGCTCGAGTGCAAGACATTCAAAGATGTCGCCGCCGTGTTCTCGTCGCTAGCCGACGATGCTGACCTGTCGTTTGCGCGAGCAGTTGGCCCCGACGAACGCTTCATTGCGCTTGTACCAGACCTGCTTGAGGGCATGAAGGCTCGCCAGATCTACAACGCCTACATGCGGGCGGTGACGCCGAAGCCCACTCCGGTGGTTGACCTGTTCCATGTGTCGGCGGTGAAGGCCAGTGTTTCCGATGCAATGATCGAACTCATCGATGAGCTGCCGCGCGTGGGCCGCATCTCGTTCCGCCGACTGACCAACGGTCTGGTCGATCGCCTTGAAGTGATCGTGCGGTTTCTCGCCTTGCTCGAACTGTTCAAGCAGGGGATGGTCGAACTCGATCAGGCCGAGCGATTTGGTGACATCGACATCGTGTGGCTAGCAGACGGCATGTCCGTGTCGGCTGGCTCAATTGCAATCGACGACTACGAAGGCTGATCATGTCCGACGAACCATTCGATAACTCCTTTGAGGCCGCGCCTGAAAAGGTGCTTGATGCCGACGTTGTTCGCGCTATCGAGGCGATCGTGCTCGTGGCCGCCGAGCCCGTTCCCGCCGAGCAGCTCGCGCAGTTGCTTGAGCAGCCGCTTGCTGTGGTGAACGAGCTCTGCATTCGCTTAGCGGCTGCATACGACGAAGCCGGCCATGGTTTCCAGCTCGCCAAGGTTGCCGGTGGCTGGCGCTTCCAGACGCATCCCGATCTGTCGCCGTACGTCGAGCGATTCTTGCTCGATGGTCAACGCGCCCGCATGAGCGGCGCGGCCTTAGAGACGTTGGCAATCGTCGCCTACAAGCAGCCGATCTCGCGCGGCCAGATCGCCTCGATTCGTGGCGTCGATCCTGATGGAGTGTTGCGCACGCTGTCGGCGCGCGGCTACGTCACCCAAGTGGCCACCGATCCGGGTCCGGGGCAAGCAGCATTGTTCGGCACCACGCCGCAGTTTCTGGAAAAGCTTGGTCTGAACACGTTGTCCGATCTGCCTGCGTTGGCCGAGTTCGTGCCAGGAGCCGACGTGGTCGAAGCGCTCGAGCATGGGTTGCGCGCCCCAGGCGCCGATCCCAAGCAGTTGCGGGCGAACACGCCAACGCTGCCAGGCGACGAGACGCTCTCACAATGAGCGAGCGCGAGATCGAAAAGCCGTTGTGGGAACAATGGGCAGACCAGCGCGCTATGGCAACCGGTGAGCGCTTGCAGAAGGTTCTGGCGCTGCGCGGTTGGGGCAGCCGCCGAGTCTGCGAGGACATGATTGCCGAAGGCCGGGTCACAGTGAACGGCGAGGTTGCGGTGCTCGGCCGTCGCGTTGATGCCGAGGTCGACACGGTAGAGGTCGATGGCGTGCAGATTGGGTTGCGGCCCGATCTGGTGTACTACTTGCTGAACAAACCTGTCGGCGTAATCACCACTGCCAGCGATCCCCAGGGTCGACCAACCGTGACCGAGTTGGTTCCCGATGAGCCGCGAGTGTTCTCGGTCGGTCGTCTCGATGCCGATACCGAGGGCTTGCTGTTACTCACCAACGATGGTGAGCTTGCCAACCGCATTGCTCACCCGAGCCACGGTGTCGAGAAGGAATATCTCGCCTACGTGAACGGCAATGTGCCCGGCAAAGTGCTGCACCGCATGCGCGAAGGCATCGAGCTGGAAGATGGCATCACGGCTCCGGCCAAGGCCAGCCAGCTCAGTCCTGGGCTGTTACGCATCACGATCCATGAAGGCCGCAATCGGCAGGTTCGACGGATGTGCGAAGCCGTGGGCTTCCCCGTGCAACGACTCGTTCGCGTGCGTATAGGTCCGTTGCGCGATTCGTCGTTGGCTCCGGGCGAATGGCGCGAGCTCACACTCGACGAGGTGCGCCAAGTTGTTGAATCAGTCGCCGGTATGCCGCGCAGCTACGATCGACGTCCGTGACCACTCAGCGACGCGCAAACATCGTGGGCCTTGGCCTCATCGGTGGATCCGTCGGTCTTGCCCTGCGCGAGCGGGGCTGGTTTGTGTACGGTGAAGACAACGATCAACGGCGCGTCGATCGGGCCATGGCTATTGGCGCTATCGACGAGCAGACCCTGTGCGCCGACGCAGATGTCACGTTTGTAGCCACGCCGGTGCTCACGATTGCCGATCAGGTTCAACGCTGCTTAAACGCCACCACCGGAATCGTCACCGATGTTGGCAGCGTAAAGGGCGCCATTGTGGCGGCCATCGAAGACCCGCGCTTTGTAGGCGGCCATCCAATGGCGGGCAGTGAACTCGAAGGCCTCGACGGAGCTGACGCGACCATGTTCGCTGGCGCAGTGTGGGTGCTCACCCCAACGGCAAGTACGGCCGACTCAACCTTTGCCACCATGGCATCGATTGCTGCCGACTTTGGTGCCGATGTGGTGGCCCTCAGTGCAGATCGCCACGACCAAGTGGTTGCTGTTGTGAGCCATGTGCCGCACCTAGCGGCAGCCACGTTGATGGGCTTGGCATCTGAGCGCGGCGAAGAGCATGCAGCGTTGTTGCGACTTGCTGCGGGTGGCTTTCGCGATATGACCCGCATCGCCAGCGGGCATCCCGGAATCTGGCTCGACATATGCGCTGAAAACCGCGAAGCAATTCTCGGTGGACTCGATGGGCTCATCGATGGTTTGCGGCGCATGCGCGAGATCATTCGCGACGACGACAGGGCTGCGCTTCACGAGCGCTTGCGTCGAGCGCGCGATGCTCGCGCCAATCTGCCTACACGTGGCATGCGACCCAACGAGCTCGCCGAAGTGCGCATCCCAATTCCTGACCGCACCGGAGCTGCCGCCGAAGTCTTTACGCTCGCAGCCGAGCTTGGAGTGAACATCGCCAGCTTCGAAGTTGTGCATAGCGTCGAGGGCAATCGCGGCGTTGCGATTGTGCTCATCGATGTGAATACGGCCGATCTGTTTCGGGGTGGTCTGGTCGCTCGCGGCTTTCGCCCCGCTATCCAACGGCTCGATTGATGGGATCGTTGAGCGACGTGTACCACGTGCAGCACGTGGGTCATCCTCTCGATGCAGTGGTACGGGTGCCCGGCAGCAAGAGCATCGCGAACCGCGCCCTAGTGTGCGCTGCGTTGGCCGACGGCGAGTCAGTGCTTCGCAATGTTCCCGGCGGAGACGACACCGCAGCGATGCTTGAGTGTGTGTCGTTGCTTGGCGCCGGCGTGACCGTGTCGGCACACGACTTGACTGAGGTAACAGTGCTCGGCACTGGCGCCGTGTTGCGTGACGGCCCAATGACCTTGCCCACACAGTTGGCGGGCACCACGTCTCGCTTTGTTACTGCGGTGTGTGCTCTTGGCTCTGGCCGCTACGAAATCGATGGCCTTGCTCCGCTGCGCGCACGCCCGATGGGTCCGCTGCATGATGCCTTGGTGTCACTTGGCGTGTCGGTGCAACCCGGCGGCGAGTGGGGCCATCTGCCGGTGGTCATCGACGGGCTGCGCACGGCTCATGCGGCCGACGCTGACGCCACTGCCACGGCTACGGCTACGGCTACGGCTACGAAGACAGTGCGGATGCCGGGCGACATCAGCAGTCAGTACATCACGGCGCTGATGCTGATCGCCCCGTACCTTGCTGGGGGATTGCGCATTGAACTCACCACACCACTGGTGTCGCGGCCGTATGTGGCAATCACCGCGGCGGTGATGCACAGCTTCGGCGTACGCGATGTGATCGTCGCAGACACGGTCATCACCGTTGCCCCCGGTGGGTATTCGGCGTGCAGTTACGACATTGAGCCTGACGCAAGCTCGGCGAGTTATCCATTTGCTGCAGCCGCCATTTGTGGCGGCAGTGTCCGCGTCCCGGACCTTGGTGATGATGCCCTACAGGGCGACGCTGCGTTCGTCGATGTGCTGGCTGCAATGGGGTGCTCTGTCGAGCGGGGAGATGGCGGCACAGTTGTCGCTCGCAACGGAGAGTTGACCGGCATCACCATAGACATGGCCGACTTGTCTGATCTCGTGCCGACGCTTGCAGCGATTGCGCCCTTTGCTTCGTCGCCTACCGAGATCACCGGGGTTGGATTCATTCGGGCCAAGGAGAGCGACCGCCTTGGTGACCTCGTTGCCGAACTGCGTAAATGCGGTATCGATGCCGAAGAACTCGAAGACGGATTACGCGTGCAGCCAGGCTTCGTGAGCGGCGCTGCGCTCGACACTCACCACGATCACCGTCTGGCGATGTCGTTCGCCGTAATGGGACTACGCATCCCCGGAGTGCGGGTGCATGATCCTGCGGTGGTGTCGAAGAGTTGGCCTGATTTTTGGTTGGCGCTTGAGTCGATGCGCGGTGGTGCATGACCACGGTTGCTGCATTTGATGTAGACGGCACGCTCACCACACGCGATTGCGTTGTGCCATTTCTTGAGTTGCTCGTGGGCCGGGCGCGTTTGGTTGCTGCGGTCGTGGGTCGCCCCGTTGCGAGCACGGCCGCACTCGTGACACGCGACCGAGATCGCTTCAAGGCCATTGCGGTACGCGCCGCTTACGCCAATCGAGACGCTGATTCGGTACGTGCGCTCGGAGTGTCGTTCGCCGAACGCGTGCATGCGCAATGGTTGCGCGCTGACACACCCAAGCGGCTCGAGTGGCATCGTCAACAAGGCCATCGAGTGGTGTTGGTGTCAGCCTCGCTCGGCTCGTACTTGCATCCGCTCGGGGCAATGCTCGGAGTCGACGCGGTGTTATGCACTGAGGTCGTTCTTGGCGAAGGTGGCCGGTACACCGGCGAACTCGTCGGGGCTAATTGCCGTGGACCCGAAAAGATGCGCCGATTGGGCGATTGGTTGGCGCAGATGAACATCGAGAACGTCGACCTCTGGGCGTATGGTGACAGCAACGGTGACCGCGAGCTATTGGCTGCGGCGCGTCACTCGTTCCTTGTGAAGGATTCTCAGTTGTCCGAAGTTCCAGAAGAGTTGTCATGATCCGCGCCATCATCAAAGAAGCTCGCCCCAAGCAGTGGCTCAAGAACATCTTGGTGTTCGCTGCCCCTGGTGCAGCCGGAGTGTTGTCGCACTCACATGAGCTGGTGCAGACACTGGTGATCTTGGTGGCTTTTTGCCTTGCGAGCAGCGGCACCTATTACTGGAACGACATTCTCGATGTCGAGGCTGATCGTGCTCATCCAAAGAAGCGCAATCGTCCCATCGCCAGCGGTGCGCTGCCCATCGGCCTCGCGCGTGTGATTGGCACATTGTTGATCATCGCCGGGCCCGTGCTGGCGTTTGCCACGCGCTGGCAAGCGGGTGTCGTGTGCGTGATCTACGTAGTGCTGACCACCACCTACAGCACCATTTGGAAACACATTGCGGTCGTAGATCTCGTTGCCGTCGCAGCAGGTTTCGTGCTTCGAGCCATCGCTGGCGCCGAGGCAACCAACGTGCATATGAGCACGTGGTTCGTGCTGTGCACCACGTTTGGATCGTTGTTCATTGTGACGGGCAAGCGATACGCCGAGCTGCGTGAACTTGGCGACGCGCCAACCACAGCTCGAGCCACTCTCGAGGAGTACACGCTCGAGTTTCTGCGCACGGTGCTTGCGATTAGCTGTGGTGCAACGCTCGTGGCCTATTGCATTTGGGCCTTCGAATCGAAAGAGTTGGGCGGGTCGCAATGGCCGTCGTACGAACTCTCTATCGTGCCGATGCTTACTGCGCTGCTGCGCTACTTGTTGATCATCGAGCAAGGCCACGGTGCCGCGCCTGAGGAGATCTTCGCTGCCGACCGAGCCCTGCAGGTGCTCGGCGTAATTTGGGTCATTGTCTTTGCCTCGGGGGTATATATCAAATGACGTCGAAATCGTTCGATGAGATTCTGCGCAGTGTCGACGGAGTAGATGGGTGGATGTCGCCCGATCAGGCGCGTGCGTTGTTCGATGCAGCGTCGGGCTGTCGTAACGGCGACCAGATTGTTGAGATCGGTAGCTTCCGAGGTCGCAGCACCGTGGTGCTCGCCTCGGCTGCGCCCGAAGGAGTCAGCGTTATCGCCATCGATCCTCACGCAGGGAACGATCGCGGACCGCAAGAGCTCGATGGCTTTGCTGAACAGGCCCAAGGTGACCACGAGATCTTTAATGCCAATCTGGCCAATGCTGGTGTCACCGATCGGGTGCATCACGTCCGCGCGATGAGCAACGAAGCGCACGATCAGGTGCATGGCGGCATCGCTGTGCTGTACATCGATGGCGCCCATCGTTACGCCCCAGCGTTGCAAGACATTCGCGAGTGGGGCGCGCGGGTAGTGCCCGGTGGAACAATGCTCATTCACGACTCGTTTTCGTCGGTGGGGGTTACTGCCGCGATTGCGCGCGAGTTGATGTTCGGATCTTGCTTTCGTTATGTGGGTCGCGCTCGTTCGATGACCATCTATCGCGCCGATCTGGGCAACAGCATTGGTGCTCGCTTGATGAATATGGTGCGCCAGACGATGCAGCTGCCGTGGTTTGTGAAGAACGTGACGCTGAAGGTTTTGCTCAGCGCAGGCCTCGGCAAAGTGCTCAAGCGTCTTGGTCGACCAGTACCAGAGTGGCCCTACTGATGCCACAGGTACACCTGTCGCGCCTTGCAGGTTGGGGCCGCACCGCTGCGAGTGGCGCGCGCTTGTTGCCGGTGAACGACGGCAACGTGGCCGAGGCCGTACGTGGTGCACCCCAGCGCGGTGCGTTGGCGCGTGGTCTTGGTCGTTCGTATGGCGATGCCGCTCAAAACGGCGGAGGCCTTGTGCTGCGCCTTGCGGGCGACGCAGGTGCCGCGCTGCTCGACGTTGCAAAGCGCGAGGTCACGGTTGGGGCAGGCGTAAGCATCGACGATTTGTTGCGGGTGCTTGTGCCGCAGGGTTTCTTTGTGCCAGTAACGCCGGGCACGCGTTTCGTCACCATTGGCGGTGCAGTAGCCAGCGATATCCACGGCAAGAACCATCACGTTGAAGGCTCGTTCGGCAACCACGTGCGTCGCATCTCGATGTTGCTCGCCGACGGCAGCGTCGCCGAGTTGAGCCCGACTCTCCGAGCCGATTTGTTCTGGGCAACGATCGGCGGCATGGGGCTCACGGGTGTGATCCTCGATGTCACGATCAACGTGATCCCGATCGAGACCAGCAAGTGCATTGTCGACACCACGCGTGCGCACGACCTTGATCACGTGATGACGTTGATGGAGGAAGGCGATGATCGTTATCGCTACGCGGTGGCGTGGATCGATCTGATGGCCACGGGGCGGCATCTTGGCCGCAGCATTTTGTCGCGCGGCGAGCACGCAACGCGTGAACAACTCGGGTCTGATCACGATGGCCCACCGCTCGAATACTCGCCCTCGGTGTTGGTGTCGGTTCCGCCGATTATTCCCTTCAGCGCGCTGAACCGGGCGTCGGTGAGGGCGTTCAATGCCGCATGGTTCCGCAAGGCGCCGCTGTACCGCGTGGGCGAACTGCAGACCATTCCTCAGTACTTCCATCCACTCGACATGGTTGGGGGATGGAACCAGGCATATGGCCCGCGCGGCTTCGTGCAGTACCAAGTGTTGGTGCCCGTGGGCGAAGAGAACGCGTTGCGGCGTGTGGTCGAGCGCCTCGCTACGTCAGGCGCAGCCAGTTTCGTGACGGTGCTCAAGCGCTTCGGCGCAGCGAACCCATCTCCGTTGAGTTTCCCGGCGCCAGGTTGGACCCTCACCCTCGACGTGCCGGCCGGTACGAGCGGCCTTGCAGCGATGCTGCACGAACTTGACGAAGTGGTGCTCGATGCTGGCGGCAGGCATTACATGGCCAAGGACTCGCACACCACCCCCGATGCGATTCGGCGCGGCTACCCACGTCTTGCCGAATGGCAGGCAATCCGTAACAGTGTTGATCCCGAAGGCGTCTGGCAGAGCGACCTCGGCCGACGTCTCGGGCTGATCGCAGCAGCGCACTAGATCCCGTTCACGAAATCGAAGGACACCATGCAGAACTCATTTGGAGAACCACAGACGATCGTGTTGTTGGGCGGCACCAGCGACATTGGGTTGGCCATTGTTCGCGAACTTGAGTCGGCAGCGCTACGTCATGTGGTGCTGGCTGTGCGCAATCCCGATAGCGCCGAGGCGCAATCTGCAGCGGCTGGGCTGCGCTCGCCGAAGGTAGAGGTTTCGGTGATGGCCTTCGATGCTGTCTTGAGCGACACTCATTCGGCGTTCGTCGACTCGGTAGTCGCAGCTGTCGGCGATCTCGATGTCGTGGTCATGGCATTTGGCGTGCTTGGCGAGCAGAGTGCATTTGATGCCGACCCAGCCTCTGCGGCACGTGCCGTCACGGTGAACTACACCGGTGCCGTGAGCGCAGGCTTGGCCGTGGCAGCTCGCCTGCGCAAGCAGGGCCATGGGCGCTTGGTGGTGCTCAGCAGTGTGGCCGGCGAACGTGTGCGCAGCTCAAACTTCGTGTACGGATCATCGAAGGCGGGCCTCGACGGCTTCGCACAGGGCCTTGGCGATTCGCTTGAAGGCACGGGCGCCAAGGTGCTGGTGGTGCGTCCGGGGTTCGTTCATTCGTCGATGACAGCTGGAATGTCTGCGGCACCATTTTCAACGACGCCCGACAAGGTAGCTGAGGCCACCGTGAAGGCGCTGAAATCAGGTGCGCGCACGGTGTGGACGCCTGGCATCTTGCGAGTGGTGTTCAGCGTGCTCAGGCACCTGCCGGGGGCACTTTTTCGCCGACTTCCGCTGGGCTGATGCCGTCTCCGGTGCTGCATCGCTGGTAGAGAAGTATCTCTGGGCGCATGACGTCGCCTTGGGGTGAGCTCATCAAGCGGGCGCCATAGCTGTGCACGAGGCAGAAATCGCGAGCTACCACCTCGTTGGGGGCGGATGAACCGAAGTTGTCCGAGGCGTTGTTCTCGTGCCAAGCGGTCCAGAAGTTGGTGAGGATGAGCCAGTCGGCGGAGCGCACATCGCCAGCAAGGCTTGATCCCTCCTTGTCGGCGAGGCCTGGATCCATCTCGATGTAATACGTGGCCGGGTTGAGTTCGGGGAACATCCAATAGAACACGACGTCGCTGTAGATCGTGCGACTCAGGTCGGCGGGTCCCACCAGCAGACGTTGCCCGGGTCGAATGCGCCCGCTGAGGTCGGCGATGAGCTCGTTGGACGCTTTCGCCGCATTGATATTGCCCATCCAAAACTCGCGGTCACCGCGTTGCACATGGAACGGCACGGGCTTGTTGCCGACGCTGACTCGCACGTGCAGCAGATAGGTGCGATACGTGTAGAACGGGCAGACGACGAGCAGCATCAGGGCCACGAGAGCGAACGAAATCGCCACGCTACGGCGAGGTGCGATGGCTCGTTTGCGCCACGCAAGTAACTCGACAATGGTTGCTGGCACCAGCGAGAAACAAACGCACACGACCCACGCAAGGTGCGTTGAGTCGGGGCGCTGCATTGCCTGCGGCAAGATGCCGAGACCAAACAAGGCTCCCATCATCAGCGACACTCCGCGGCCGCCAAGGTTGCCGCGTTTGAGCGCCCGACGAGCCACAACAAGGTTCAGTGCAATCACTGCGAGCATCACGAAGAACCACACGAACAGTTGCCGGTTCCATTGCAGAGCGGGCAAGCCCCACCACGGTGGAGCCTGCTCGACGATCCACTGCAGGCCGGCATCGAAACCGTTCCAGCTTGGTGGAACCGGCAGGGCGCGCCCTGGGCGAAGGTGCACCACGGGATCGATCACCATGCCGCGAAAGCTCGGACCGATACCAGCGACGAAAAGATGAACGATGAGCGGGAGCACGCCGAGGATGAGGCCGCGTACGTACGGCATGAATGTGCTCCGTGATCGGAACCAGAGCAACCAGCCGTGCGCCAAGGTGAGGGCGATGATGAGGTCTGGGCGAAAGCTCAGCGCGAGTCCAGTGAGCGTGCCGGCGACCAATGCGTTACGGGCGATGCTGCGCCGGCGTTCGGAGGCATCAATCGACGATGCAATGTTGTAGGCGCGCACTGCGAAGACCAGGCTCCAGAGGCCAAGAGCGATACCGCCCTCCCAAGCCATTGCCGACAGGCCGATAGGTGTCATCACGATGACGGTGCACACCAGCGCACACACGGTGGCGGCGGCGCGTCCCCACACTCGGGTGAGCGCATAGATGCCGAAGATGACTCCGAGGTGTTGCAGCAATCCAAAGGTGCGTTCGCTGGCGAGGCTGTGGCCGAACATGCCGTACCAACCAACGAGTGCATCGAGCGAGCCTGGACCATAGAGGTGCAGGAAGTCGACGTTTGGTATGTCACCACGAGCCATGCGCTCTGGGAAGTAGAGCATGAAGCCCTCTTCCATGGTGCTGCCCGTGGTTGAGTACAGGCCGCGAAGCGGTAGCGCTACTGCGAGCGCGATGATTGCGTGGCAGACAAGGTCGATGCGATGTGGCAAGCGGGCGCGGAGCTTGTAACCCAATACGAACGCGTGATGCGACGAATTTGCGGGTGCCGGCGCGAGCGGTTCTGCAGGCGCGAAGGATTGCAACGAATGGTCAGACACTGAGCCGAGATTGTAGATGAGTTCAGCCTGATGCCGAGGGAGCGCAGCGTGCTCTTCTACAATCCGATCCGATGGTTCTGCTCGACTCGCCTAGTACTCAATCGTTTGGTGCTGAAGTGGCGTTAGTGCGCGTATGACGCCCGCCGAGCAGATTGAAGACCTCGCTTCTGGGATGACTCGGATGGGGGTGCGACGCGTGCATGTGCTGGCGTGGCGCGACCTCGACGATCCGGATGCTGGAGGCTCAGAGTTGCATGCGCACGAGTTCATGCGTCGCTTTGCCGACGCCGGACTACAGGTACTGCATCGCACCTCTGCGGCTGTTGGAGTTCCTGAGACCAGCGAGCGCAGCGGATATTCGGTGGTGCGCCGGGGCAGCCGATTCAACGTGTTTCCTCGAGCAGTCGCGTCCGAGATCACCCATCGCATGGGCGACTACGACGCGCTCATCGAGATTTGGAATGGCGTGCCGTGGCTGTCGCCGCTGTGGTGCCGCAAGCCCAGAATCGTGTTCTTGCATCATGTGCACGGGCCGATGTGGGGGCAGATCCTTCCGGGTCCGTTCGCCGCCGCCGGTCGGTTGATGGAGACGAGATTGGCGCCACCTGTGTACAGGCGATCGCGTGTGCTGACCCCTTCAGAGGCCACTCGCGAAGAGTTGCTCGCGCTGGGCTTTCACAGCGACAAGGTGACCGCAGTGAACAACGGTGTCGATCCGTATTTCTGCCCGGGCGCTGAACCCGACGCTGCGCCAACGGTGGTGGCCGTCGGCCGCCTTGCTCCGGTAAAGCGTTTCGATCGGCTCATCGAAGCAGCCGTACAGGCTCACAACGAAGTGCCCGAGATGAAGCTGATCATCGCCGGCGAAGGCCCAGAACGACCGCGACTCGAAGCGCTGATCCGTGAGCACCACGCGCAGTCGTGGATCTCGATGGTCGGCCACGTGACACGCGAGGGCCTGCTCGACTTGTATCGACGGGCGTGGCTCGTCAGTAGCGCATCGCTTGCCGAGGGTTGGGGCCTCACGATGACCGAGGCTGCCGCATGTGGCACGCCAGCGGTGGCCACCGACATCAGCGGCCATCGATGCAGTGTGGTAGATGGCGTCACCGGCCAATTGGCCGACCTTGACAACCTTGGTCGCGTCATGGCCGAACTGTTGATCAATCACGAGCTCCGTGGTCAGATGGGCGAGGCTGCGTTGCGGCGAGCGCAGACGCTCACGTGGGATGCGTCGGCGCTGGGCATCATCAAACAGCTACATGGCGAAGTGCTGCGCAACAAACAGCGCAAGGCCACCCGCTACCAAACGGCGCGCTATGCATGAACATCGCACGGTGATCTCTCGGCTTTCGCCGCGGCAGTGGAAACCGGGCACGCAAGTAGTGGTGCTCCTGTCGCTGCTGGTGTCGCTGCCATTGCTGGTGACCTTGGTGTCGCTCAGCACTCACCACTGGAACCCAGTTCTCGACTTAGCGATGACCGAGTTTCGAGTGCGCGACGTGGGTACGTGGCACACCCCGCTCATTGGGTTGCCTGGTCGTATCGGCGATCAACCGAATCAGGGCAGCCACCCTGGCCCGTTGAGCTTCTATCTTCTTGCGCCGGTGTATCGGTTGTTCGGCGGCACCTCGTATTCGCTTGAGGTGGGCTCAGTGCTGATTCACATCAGTGCGGTGGCAGCTTCACTTGCGCTGGCATATCGACGCGGCGGGCGACGTGTGGCCATCGCTGTCGCTGCGATGTTGGCTGTCGTGCTGCGTGGCTACGGCAGCAACGTGATCAGCCAGCCGTGGAACCCGTATCTCCCGCTGATGGCGTTCGTCGCACTGCTGCTTGCCGTGTGGTCGATTCTCGAGGGTGACACCGTTGCGTTGATTGTGGTTGTGGTGGCGGGAACGCTGTGCATGCAGACCCACGTGCCATACGTAGGCATGGTGGGTGGCATCGTCGCTGCTGCGTTGGGTTGGTTGCTGATTCGCCGACGGATCCTGCCGGGCGCAGCGCGTATCGACATGCCCCATCTGAAACGTAATGGGCTCATTGCAGCAGTGGTCGGTGTGGTGCTGTGGTCGCCGCTCGTCGCAGATCAGGTGCGGCATACCCCCGGCAACATCTCGAAATTGGGCACCTACTTTCAGCATCCACCGGCGGAGAGTATCGGTCTGCGCCGAAGTGTCCAGCTGCTGTTCGAACACTTCAACGTTTTTCGAGTGGTCGTTGAGGCATTCAACCAAGCCGACTATTTCAAGAGCACGGCGTTCACCATCAACGGTTCGGCTATCCCGGGAGCAATAGTGCTTCTCGTGTGGGCGCTGTGTGCCGTGCAGGCCTGTCGGCTTCGGCATCGCCTGCTGATTCACCTCAACGTCGTTATCGCCGCGAGCCTTGCGCTCGCTGTGATTTCGATGAGTCGAATATTTGGCATCGTCTGGTACTACCTGATGTTCTGGTTGTGGAGCATCGTGGCGCTCTCGCTGTTGACCATCGTCTGGACGCTGGTCGAAACATTGCGTCGCGCATGGCCGGAGCGAAGCGTGCCGCTGCGTGCCAACGCCACCGTGGCCGCGGGACTGGTGCTCGTAGCGTCTACCGCAGCCTTCTCGTACAGCGCTGCGCGTGCCGAGCCGCCCGAGTATTACCTGTCGCGTCCACTCGATGCGCTGGTGCACCCCACGGCTCTGGCGCTCGAGGCCGGCACAGGCGCGGCCACGGGGCGCGATGGTCGCTACTCGGTGATCTGGCGCGACGCTGCGTTCTTCGGCTCGCAGGGCTACGGCCTGTTGAACGAACTCGATCGACGCGGCTTCAACGTGGGCGCGGTGCCGTACTTTTATACAACTGCCACGTCGCAGCGCGTGATCGATCCGGCTACTGCCACGGCTGAAGTCATTTTTGCCACGGGTGGGTATGTCGATATTTTCCGTGCCAAGCCTGGAGCGGTCGAGGTCGCGTACACCGACCCGAGGTCACCAGAGCAGAAGCAGCTCTACGACTCGCTCAGTGCCGAAGTCGCCAAAGGCCTGCAGGACGAAGGGCTGGGAGAATTGGTGCCAACGATGAAGCTCAACCTGTTTGGCGTGCAACTTGATCAACGCGTACCGCGTCGGATCAATGCACTCATCGATCGCATGCTGCAGCTCGGCCAGCCCACGTCAGTGTTCATCGCCCCACCCGGAACGACCGACTAACTCATGCCTCTTATTGCGCAACTTCGTAGCTTTCATCGCCGGCGTATCGCCATTCCGGTGACGGCGAATTCGCTCGTCCTCGATGTCGGCAGCGGTGACAAACCACACTGGCGTGCCGATGTGTTGGTCGATCGCTTCCCCGGCGCCGAGCACGCCATCCAACGGTCTGGCTCGCAGGCGGCGCGCACACCACGGCCGATGTTCGATGCCGATGTTACCGACATGCCATTCGCCGACAAGGTCTTTGACTACGTGATCTGCTCGCACCTCCTCGAGCATGTGCTCGACCCGGCCGCCGCAATACGCGAGATGGTGCGCGTTTCGAAGGCTGGATACATCGAGGTGCCTCAGGCGGCAAGCTCGAAGATCATCGACTTTCCGAGCCATCTGTGGTGGTGCCGTTACGACGGCACCACGCTTGAGTTCGAAGCCAAACAAGGTCATGCGTTCGATCCAGAGATCGAGAGCTTTGTGCGACGTGGGCCTATTGAGCGCGAGCTCAATGCGCTCATTGATCGCTACTTCGACGATTGGGTGATCGCCGTTTCGTGGACAGACGATCTTGCGCATCGCGTCATCGGCACGGTCGATGCCGCGCTCGTCGAGCAAGTGGCCATTGCCGACGTGCATCACAAGAACGTCGAGACGCTCGCCGTGCGGGTGTTGACGAAGGTGTTCACGGTGCCGCAGCGTTCAAAGCGGCGCAAGGGTCCGGTGCTCTACGATTCGATCGTGAAGCCCGAGATGCGTACCGGCAAGCGACACGAACTCGAACAGCGCCTCTACAGGTCTGACGTCGCTGACTGATCTGACAGCACAGCGTCTTCGATGGCGGTTGCTTCCGCGGGTTGCGGCCAGCGACGGTCGAGCACCCACGCTATTGATGCCGCAGCGACGATGGCGATGAACGGCAACATAGGCGTATGGAACCTCGGGTTGCCCCACGAGGTGAGCGGGATGACCTGTAG
>JBAXER010000042.1:0-23064 GCA_037140375.1 Actinomycetota bacterium | reverse complement strand
CCGAATTTCATACCGACATTGCGGCATTCGAGGAGCGTCATTCGACACCACCAATCGGCGCGACCGGGAGCCCCAGCGCTGTGTCGAGCACCTGGCGATCGGAGGCGCGGAACGCCCGATCGATACCAATGAGGTCGAGATCTTCGCCAGCAACTGCTCGCTCTTCTTCAGCAAAGCGGTCTTCGAACACCGACATGATGATGCGCGGCACGATAAACAACGACCCCGCCGAGATCAACGCGAAGTGCCAGTTCGAGACCGCACCTCGCCATGTTGCCGCCCACAGCAAAACGATTGCGGCCACCCAGATTGCGGTGGCGCCAGGCGCCTTCTTGAGCGGACGGAAGCCATCCATAATCTGCTGAGCGATACCGCTTGGGTTCTTGCCGAGTCCGATACCAACGAGGGCTGGTCCCACGTAGTGGCTGAAGTTGCCAAGCACGGTGACGAAGAGCCAATGCAGCGACGGGTAATCGCTTCCGAGCTTGTCGAACACGTTTGGCATGACCACGCTGAGAACACTCAAGAAGATGCCAGCGATAAATGCGCCGCTGACATATCCGATGCCGCCGACAACGGCGATCATGAACAGCAACAGGCTTTGGAAGCCATCGAAGTCGGCATTGTTCGGCAGGGTGCGGCGCTCGGCGGCCCACATCAAGCCAGCCAAACCGGCTATCGCAGATGACACCATGAACACGCCAAGCTTCAGGCGCGTGATGTTGAGCCCGAGCGTGGCGCACGCTGCTGGGCTGTCTTTCATCGCAACGATCATGCGGCCATATGCACTGCGGCGAATGGCGATGATGCCGATGCCAAGCACAGCGAAGATGACCGTCATCAACATCAAAAAGGCGCGTTGCCCAGCAAAGTTGATGCCGAACCAATGAGGCCTCGGCACCGTGAGCGAACCGTTTGTAAACAGGTTCACGGTGAACTTGCTACCAAAGATATTGAAATCCAGCGGCTGCGTCTGCAAGATCACAAGCTGGTACACGATGATGCCAAACGCAAACGTGGCCAAGCCGAGATACAGGCCGCGCAGTCGCAAGGCGGGCAACGCAATGAGGCCACCCACCAACGAACACACGCACATTGCCAACAACACGGCACCCACCGACAACGACTTCTGCGTGGCCAGACCAGTGGGTCCAACATCGAACTGCCATGCGGCGATGACGGCCACACCGGCGAACGTGAACACAGCAAGGTTGATCTCGCCGGCGTAACCAGTGAGCAACACCAGCGACAGCGCCATCAACGACAACGCGACGCCGTTGGCCAAGCTGATGACTGCCGACCCCGACATGATGGACTGCAGCATCGCCACGGCTGCCACCAGCACACCGCCCCACAACACGGCCTCGCGCATGGTGGGTACCCGGAATCGCTCGCGGGTTCGCGTGACAATGGCGCCGCGCAAGCGGTCTTGTGGGAGCAACAACAATGCACCGAACAGCAGCAGCGCGGGGATGGCGTTACGCAGGTTGCGCAGCACAAGCCAGCGCTGACCCGCATCGGAGATCCAGTCGAAGTAGAGCTTCGAGAGGCCCAGCACCATGGCACCCACATAGGTGAGCGGCACACTGCGCAAGCGACCAGCTACGGCTGCCGGATAGGCATCAAACACGAGCAGCGTGAGCGCGAATACTTGTAGCGCGCCCAACTGCGGAGACAGCAACACACCGGCAAGGCCGGCAAGCGAAGCGCCAATGGCCCAGCTGGCCATGCTGACGCGATCGGGGCGACCACCATTGAGCATGAGCAGCGAACGGTCGTCGACCGTGGCGCGCATGGTGACACCCAAGCGGGTGCGGTAGAGCAAGACATACAGCGCGCCAGCGATGACGATAGACAGCAACACACCAATGATCTGGTGGTAATACACGGCCTGGCCGAGTACTTGCACGTGGGTCTCGCCGAAGAACTTCTTGGGCACCAAGGCGCGGTTGCTGTTACGGAACCAGATCCAGGTTGCGGCACCGTTGATGCCGAGTAATACGGCCACGGGCGTGACAAGTCTGGTGACCTCGCTCGTGCCACGTAGGCCGCGCATCACCAACACCTCGAGCGTCAGACCGAGCAACGGGGCAAACACACACACCGTGAGGAAAATTGCGATGGGGGCTGGCGCGTGCCAACCGAAACGGAGTTGCCAATAGAAGAGCGCGCTCATGGTCGCCACTGCGCCGTGAGCAACGTTGAAGACTCCGGATGTGGAGTACGTGACAACGAGGCCAGTAGCGGCAATGGCGTACACCGAGCCAAGGCAAAGGCCCAAGACTGTGTAGGCGAGGAAATCTTGCATAGTTACTTCGCACTACGAGTGGGCCGGACCGCACATCGGCCAGACCCACTCGCAGCTAACGAGACGATTGCTTACTTGCCCGTGAACTTTTGCGAAATGCGATTCGCATCGAGTTTGGCGGCGATGAGTCCGGGGGTACCGGTGACTTTGCCAATCCACGCATCGTTGCACTCGAACGTGCCGCGCTCGGTTGGAGCAACGCGCTCGTACTTGGTGCCGGTGAGCTTCATCAAGATTGCGCACTTCGGTGGGTGGTTGCCGCCTGGGTCGGTTTCGGCGTGCAGGCCGTGCCCAGTCCAGCTATGAATTGCGCGCATGTTGTCGAGCACACAGGTGCGGGTGAGCGAGGCACCACACTGCTGCGAAGCGGTTGCCCACAGCAAGAACGACGACGTGGCCTGCATGCCGAGCAGTGCCGTGTCGCCACCGCTGCCCTCGAGGAGGTCGAGGTAATCCTTTGTGGCGGGATTGATGTCGGCTTCTTCGAACGGAATGAAACCAAAGCGCACGTACATCTTGTCGAGCGCACCATCGGTGTTCGCATCGGCGCAGTTCTGGGTGTAGTGGTTTGCGTCGGTGATGATTGGGACGTCGAGGCCGTTGGCCTTTGCGGCCTGGGCGAACAACTGCAGGCTTGGCAAGCAGGTGCCTGACCACGACACCATGGTGGCGCCAGAGTCTTGAATCTGCTTCACGAATGGGGTCCAATCGGTTTCGCCACCCGCGTTGTATTCGAGCGTGGTTTCGCTAAAGCCCCAACCGAACTGAGGAGCAACGTTGACAACTTTGTCGCGGGTCTCTTGTGTGGCTGAGAAGTTGCCAGCGAGCATTCCTACGTGCTTGACCTCTTCGGGGAACACCTTGGCAACCTGCTCGAACACGCCAGCAGGCGTTTCGTCGGCTGGGTTCGGCAAACCCTGGAACACATCGCCTGCGTGAGCGAACGCAGCGCTCACGGTGTAGGCCGGCGCCGCTGGGAGCTTGCAACCAATACGAATCTCCTCTTGCAGATCGTCGAAGGCCCAGCCTTCGCCGACGAGGAAGAAGACCTTGTCATCGCAAGCCTTCTGAATTGCGGCTTGCACAGCAGCGAACTGGGCGTCGTAGTAGTTGAAGGTAATCTGACGACCGTTGATGCCGCCAAGCTCGTTGCACTTGGCGACCAACGCCTTCATCGCGTCGGTCACTTCGTGGCTCAAACCTGGTGCACCAGAAAAGCCGGCGTCGTCGCCGCCGCCGATGGTGACCGCATCCTTGGTGACGCCTGTCTCGCTACCGTCGTCGGTGTTGGCGCCATCGCCCTTGCTGCATGGCCATGCAGCGTCGCCGAATGTTGGACCAGCGGCCGCAACATCAGTTCCTGGCGTGGTGTCGCCGCTGCCTTGTGACGTTGGCACGCTTGCGGGCGCCGAATCTGTCGAGCTGCTGCGTTCTTTACCGCAGGCCGTGGCAACGAGTGCGAGCGCTATAAACGCGGCCGCAAAACGAACGGAAGTTCTACGCATCAAATATCTCCCCCTAAGGATTTCGAGCTGATTTGGTCACCATAACATGTATCTGACGGCGCGTCAGATGTTGGAACGAGGGCACTGCGCGTGCCCTCGCCCGAGCATTTTGAGCCTTACTTCGTGGCGAATGCCTGCGAAATTCGATTGCTGTCGAGCAGCGCTGCGGCGAGCGCACGAGTACCTGAAACCTTGGCGATCCACTCGGGCTTGCACTCGTACGTGCCCACTTCGGCTGGCGCCACTCGCTTGTAACCGGTGCCCTCAATCTTGAGCACGATGTTGCACGAAGACGGATGATTCTGGGCAGGGTTATCTTCGGCATGGATGCCGTGACCGGTCCACTTGGTGACCTTGGCGAGGTTGGCCAAGACACAGGCACGGGTCAGCTCTGCCCCGCATTGCTGCGACGCCGTCGCCCACAACAAGAACGACGACGTTGTCTGCGTGCCGAGCAGCGCAATGTCGCCCCCGTAGGTCTTCATCAAGTCGAGATAGTCCTGAGTTGCTTTATTCGTCGACGCTTCTTCGAGCGGAATGCCCGAGAGACGCACGTACACGTTGTCGAGCGAACCGTCGGCGTTCGCTCCGGCGCACTCAGCCGCATAGTGGTTGGCATCGGTGACGATAGGAATGTTCAAACCGTTGGCCTTGGCGGCCTGGGCGACCAACTGCAGGTGTGGCAGGCACGTGCCAGACCAGTAGAGCATCGTTGCGCCAGAGTCCTTGATCTGCTTAATAAATGGCGTCCAATCGGCTTCGCCCGCAGCGTTGTACTCGAGTTTGGCGTCGGCGAAGCCCCAGCCGTACTGGGGCGCCACGGCCAAGACCTTGTCGCCGGATTCCTGAGTAGCCGAGAAGTTGCCAACCAGCGTGGCCACATGCTTCACCGCATCGGGGAACAGCGTGGCCATCTGAGCGAAGAAGCCAGCGGACATTTCGTCCGACGGGTTCGGCACGCCGACAAAGACGTCTTTGCCATGGGCGAACGCGCTGCTGACCGAATAGGTAGGCACGGCCGGTATGCCGCACTTCAGGCGCACCTCCTCTTGGTTCGAGTCAAAGGCCCAACCCTCGCCGACCAAGAAGAAGTTGTTCTGGTCGCACACGCCCTGCATTGCAGCGACAACGTTGAAAATGCCTGCGTCGAAGTAATTGAACGTGATCTGGCGACCGTTGATGCCGCCAAGCTCGTTGCACTTTTTGACCAAGGCCCGCATTGCATCAGTGAGTTGGTGAGACAAGCCGGGCGAACCGACGTATCCCGCGTCGTCGCCACCGGCAATGCTGATTTCATCTTTGGTGACACCGGGCTCGTTACCCGAGTCGGTGTTGGCGCCATCGCCCTTGCTACACGGCCACGGCGCATCGCCGAACATAGGCACGTCGGCTGCTGGCGAACTGCCGTCGGTCACGGGCTGCGATGACGACGAGTCGGGCGACGAACCGGCCGGCGCTGCGGCATCGCGGCTCTTGCCACAGGCGGTGACAAGCATCGCAAGCACCAATGGAACAGCTACCAAGCGATAGCCCTGACGATGACGACGAAGCATCATGAATCCCCCCCGAGATTGGTTGTGTTGCGGACGTTAGCACCGCATACGAAATCGATCGGACACGGGAGTAGCGGGCGAACGAAGGCGTCCCCTTTAGCCGATTGCGATGGGGTTCACCGGGCTGCCTGAAGCACCGGTGACAAGCAGCGCGCCGACCGCGAGCAACACGTCGTAACACGAGTCGGCGGCCAGTTCGGCCAACCACAGATGCTCGATCATCGTGACGCCAAGCTGCTGTAGCAGCTCGATGTGTACGCACAAGAAACGGTTCTGGTCGAACGGGATCGACTCGACTGCCGAGTTGTCGGTGCCCACTGCGCTGAGGTTGTAATCGCGAATGAACGAGACGGCATCGAGGCCGAGGCCGGGCTGCATCCAGCTCTGCGCTGGGCCCACTGTTGCGTTGCGATGCTCGATCCAACCGGTGCGCACCAGCAAGATGTCGCCAGGATCGATCTGAGTGCCTTGGCTCGCGCGGCAGGCCTCGAGCAAGGCGGAGTCGATGATCTGGCCAGGGGCCAAGCCCTCTGGGTTCACGTGTGCAACTACATAGCCAGCTACGTCGAGCAGTTTCGCGGGGCCAGCAAAACTGCCGGTGTGCTCGATGCCGCACTTGGCCGCACCGCCACGAGGCGTAAACGAATCGGCCGGGTAGCCGTTGTAGAGCGTGCTCTCGGAGGTGACATGCGAGAGCGCATCCATGTGCGTGCCGATGTGGCTCGGCATCGTGAGCACGTCTTCGTTTGCGCCAACGCCTTCACCAATTTCGAAGATGGGTGGCACGCGGCCAATGTCGGCCATTGTTGTAAGGGTGTAGCGCTCGGGCGCTGGACGATCGTGAACCGCCGGCACACTCTCGCGAGTGAGCTGGATGGCCAACGAGTAGACCTTGCCAGTGGCGCGACGCTGAGCCGCCGCCTTCACAGCCTCGGGCGTGATGAGATTCAGCGCGCCGCGTTGATCGTCTTCGCCCCAGCGTCCCCAGTTGTTACCCACAGCAGTACTCCTTGCGTCGAATCGGTGTCGATTTCTCAACCGGCTTGTTTCGTATCACATGTCGGCGGGGCCGCGAGCTACCGTCGGTCTCTATGAACAATCAGTCGACACTCAGCGGCGGCCTGCAGGGCTACTCCATCCTCATCACTGGCGGAGGCACCGGAATCGGTAGGGCATGCGCCGAACGCCTTGCGGCCGACGGCGCCGCCGTCACCATTTGTGGCCGCACCGAAGCCACACTCGCCTCAGCATCCGCGGTTGTTGCTGCCGCAGCAGCGGCCTCCGGTCACGGTGGTAGTGCTCACTACATAGCCGGCGACGTCACGAACGAAGACGATGTCCAACGCATCGTCGCCGCAGCGCTTGTGCCAACCGGTGCGCTCAACGGTTGCATCGCCAATGCTGGCGGCGCTTCTGGCCTCGGGCCGTACCACCTGCAAGACACCGCTCAGTTCGTCAGCACCCTGCACCTCAATGTGTTGGGCACCATGTTGAGTCTCAAGCACACCGTGCCTCACATGGTCGCCGCTGGTGGCGGTTCGTTCATCGGCATGTCGTCGATTGCCGGCTACGTAACCCATCCGCACTTCGGCGCGTACACCGTGTCGAAGGCCGCGATCGAGCAGATGATGCGCAATGCGGCCGACGAATACGGCGCCGTCAATGTTCGTTGCAACTCGATCCGCCCCGGCTTCATCGCCACCGAACTGATGGACGCGATTCCACGCGACAGCGAGGTGTATCGCAGCTACACCGACAACACCCCAATGGGCGATGTCGGCCAGCCCGAAGATGTGGCTTCGCTGGCGCGGTTCCTCATCGGACCCGATGCGCGTTGGATCACCGGCGTTTCTATTGCCGTAGATGGCGGCATGGGTCTGCGCCGCGGACCCGACTACTCACCATTCCTCGAGCCATTTCTTGGCGCCGATGTGATGTTGGCGAAGAAGCCGTTCGAACCCTAAGCCGCACTAGACGGAGTCGTTACCTCGATCGTCAACAACTGTTGACGATCTCGGGAACCGCAGCTAGCCTCCCCTCGGCGAGAGCAAAGTTCCTGAAGGGGTGGTGGACGAAATGAGCACAACTCGGGCGGCACGGACGAAGGCTCTCGAAACGTGGGCCGAAGAGGTCGGACAACAAGACCTAGTGGTAGCTGACACTCAGTCGTTACGGGCAATCGCCGAACTTGCCGAGCGCCGTGGAGAAGTAGATGAAGCGTTGGTCGAGGCCATTCGGTCGGCTCGTCGCGCCGACCGATCATGGTCAGAGATCGGCGCAATGTTGGGAGTCTCCAAGCAGGCAGCGCAAAGGAAGTACTCGAAGGTCGCCGTATAGCAGTCGCGGCGTTAGCCGTGGGCGCCGCCATCGATGCGCACCGACGTGGCGGTGATGTAGCGACCATCGTCGCTCGCCAACATCGCAATGACACCGGCGACATCGGCCGGTGAGCCCATGCCGTTGCCGATGATTGGCGACATTTTTGTGAACAGCGACCAATCGGCGTTGCGAGGCATCATGCCTGGCACCGACTCGGTGATGCCGCTGGTAATGCCACCCGGCGCAACGGCAACGGCGCGCAAACCCTGCTTGCTGTACTCGACTGCGAGCGTGTGCGTGAGCGCGTCGACGCCACCCTTGCTGGCGGCGTAGGCAGCCATGTACGGATGAGCAAACGAGGCCGAGGTGGAGCTGAAGTTGACGATGACTCCACGGCCGCAGGCCAGCAACGCTGGCAACGCAGCACGTGTCATCAAGAACGTGCCCGTGAGGTTGATGTTGATGACCTGGTTCCACATGTCGAGCGTGCACTCGTGCGTGTGAGCAGCGCGCATGACGCCCGCTGCGTTGACCAAGACCTCGAGCCCGCCAAGGTTTTCGACGACCGCAGCGATAGCCGCATTGACCGCTGCTTCGTTCGAGATATCGAGCACGCCAGTGGTCAGGCGATCGACAGTGTTCGATGCAGCGGCCATTTCGCGAGTTGCGTCAAGGCCCTCGGCGTTGACGTCGACGGCGTGCACAATGCCGCCCTCATCGAGCAACCGCAACACCGTGCCCTGCCCAATGCCCGATCCGCCGCCAGTAACGATGACCCGTCGATCTACAAACCTGTTCACTGCTTCCTCCCCAATCACCGAATGAGCCAACCGTAGCCAGACCGGCCTGCGGGCGACTAGTGCTGCGGGGGCAAGCCCTTCGTGACCTCAGCGATTTCAACGTCGTTCAGCACGCCGCGACCGGTGTCGAGCAGAAAACGTTCGATACTGAACGTGGCATCGACTCGATAGGTGTCTGCCTTCGGGTCACTTGATGCAACCGTTCCTTGGTACGCAATCTGCGTGCTGTCGGAGCGAACGATGCTGAAGCCGTGATATCCGAGCCCACCCGAGGCGGGCACTCCGCTCTGCGTGGGCAGCGACGCAATCAGCTGATCAAGCGCTTGCGCCTGCTCGGCCGTGAGCTGCCATTGCGGATCGGCCCGGCCCGAGTAGATGCCTAGCTCAATGCGCGTTGGAGCTGACGCACTCAACGTTGTGGTGCCAACGTCAGAAACACTCTGGCTTGAGCACGCAGCGAACAGCACAGCGATGACCAAACACACCGGGGCACTCAGCCAACGCTTCATTCGCCAGCAACCCGTACGGCCGGGTTCTGCCGATAGAAACCAGCGAGCACTGCATAGAGCTCGGGCTTTTCTGCCCGCATTTCTACCGGTCGACAAAAGAAGATCTCGGATACGACGGCGAAGAACTCGCCAGGGTTTACCGCCCCGTACTCCCGGATGAGCGGCCCCGACGTCTCGTCCTTGAGGGCTTCGTATTCGCGTGTACAGACATCGATCCACTGTTTACGGCTTGCAGAGTCGGGCAGCGGCGGCATGCCGTCGACGGTGCCATCAAGCATGTCGAGTTTGTGAGCGAACTCATGGAACACAACGTTGTTGCCGTACTCGGGATAACGCGCTTCACGACGAACCGCATCCCACGCAACAACCACGGGACCTTCGTATTGCGCCTGGCCTTGGATAGGGAGCGGGCCGCTTTGGAACACACCGGAGTTGTCGGTGACCCGCGGGCCGTCGATGACCATCGTGGTTGGGTGAACGATGATCGAGCCGACACCGCGGTAATAGTCGGCAGGCAACTCGAGCACCAACAGACACGCTTGCGCGGCGATGAGCACAATCATCTCTTCGACTACCTGAAAGCCTTGTGCCGCTTCCCACCGTTTGCTGGCCACGAACTCTTGGATCATTGGCTCAAGGCGGCTTCGTTCGTCGAGCGTGAGCGAATGCCATCCGGCCCAAGACATTGCCAGAATACGGCGCCACTCGGCCGGAAACGGGCGCTCGGTGGCCTGACGATATTGCCGTTGACGTTTGCTCTCGAACCGCACGACCAGCCTCCGTTCGTCCTAGGGACTACGCCATTATGTCTGGGCTTCGCGACGTTCGTTCACCAATCCCAGGCGCCGCCATCGAGGCCACGAACTTCGAGTCCCATCGATGAAATGAGGTCGAGGCTCACCGTGACTCGCCCAGTGAAATCGGATGGGCAGTCACACAAAGCGAGCACGCCTTCGACCATTTCTTCCATCGACTCGATCTGCTCGGGACGCAAGGTGGCACCAACGAGAACATCGGCTCCTTCGGTGAGCACCGCTGCACGCGGTTCGACGGTGTTCACGCGGATGCCGGTGCCGTACAGCTCTACGGCGAGACCGTTGGTCATGCGGTTCAGCGCGGCCTTTGATGCGCCGTACAGGCTCAGCGTGGCGCCTTGCGAGCCAGTGATAAACGGCGGACCTTCGGTGTGGCGCGCCGTGGCGCTGGACACGTTCACAATCCAGCCCTGCCCCGCAGCGCGCATAGCGGGGATAACCGCCTGGGCAAGGTCGAGCGGAGCATGCACGTTGGCTTCGAAGATCAGCCGGCGACGCTTCAGCGAGAACTCGGCAAGCGGGTTGTAGATCGCGGCGGCAGCGTTGTTGATGAGAATCTCGATTGGCCCGCCAAGGCCAGCCTCGGCTTCGGGCACGATTCGCGCCCGATCGTTTTCGTCGAGCAAGTCGGCAGTAACGATGACTGCGTGGCAGCCATAGACGGCCATTCGCGCGGCGGTCTGCTCGAGCGAGCCGCCCAGCTGTGCCGCACCCGCCGCGCCGCGCGCCGTGATGGCAACCAGCGCGCCTTCGGCTGCGAGTCGCTCGGCGATGCCGGCGCCGATACCGCGGCTGGCTCCGGTGATCAGCACTCGTCGGCCTTCGAAACGTTTGTGATCGGCGCTCACGCAATCAACCCCTTGCTCACGAGAAAATCTGCAACGCACTCACCGATGTAGTGACAATCGTCGTCATCGAGCGAGTGATTGTTGGGCAGAATCAAACCGTGTTCCATCACCCGGTCGGCGTTTGGCAGGCCGCCCGCTGGCTGACGGAACGGATGGTTCTTGAACGCTGGTTGACGCGCAGCATTGCCAGTCCAGACCATGCGCGTATCCACTCCCCTGCCTTCCATCCACTGCTGAAACTCGGCGCGCCGAATAGCTGGTGAGTTAATGAGGATGGGGAACATGTGCCAGCCGGTTTCGACGTGTGGAGTCAGGCGAGCTGCCGTGAAAAACTCGGGCCACTTTGCGAAGTGCGATGAGATGATCTCGAAGTTGCGTTGACGACGGGTGAGGTTGTCGCCCAGCTTGTCGAGTTGCACCAAACCGAACGCTGCCGACAGTTCGCTGGGCTCAAAGTTCCAGCCGATCTCATCGAAGATGAACATGTTGTCGTACTCAAGGTCGCCGTCGATCGTTGAAAAGAAGCGCTTCTCAACACCCTTCTTCGAGCCGAACAATTGCAGCTCGCTACGACGGCCCCAACGACGCAACATGAGCGCGCGGTCGGCCATGTCGTCGTCGTCGAAACAGATCATGCCACCGGTGCCCGCAGCCGTGATGATGTGCGACAGGGCGAAGCTCGTGAGGCTGATGTCGGCGCGGCTGCCCGTGGGCGTGCCGCGCAGCGTAAGGCCCAGCGCGTCGCACGAATCTTCAATCACGAAGAGATTGTGGCGATCGGCGATCTCGCGAATGGCGTCCCAGTCGGGAGCGTTACCAATGAGGTTCGGCGCCAAGATCGCTCGCGTGTTGGGCCCGATCATCTCTTCGATGGCATCGGTGTCGATCTGAAACGTGTCGGGCGTGACGTCGACAAAGGTGGGCACGATGTTGGCTTTGAGCATCGGCGCGATGTCGGTTGAGAACGTGACCGGCGAGGTGATGATCTCAGATCCAGGCTCAAGATTGAGCACCTCGATCGCGAGGTACAGCGCCGACGAACCCGAGTTCACCATGATGCCTCGACGCTTGGCGAACAGTTCGGCGACACGCTGCTCCATGGCCTTTACGTTCTTGCCGATGCGCAATCCCAGTGGGCCCGCCCGTAGCACCGCCACAACCGCTTCGATCTCACGTTCGTCGTGCACCGATCCCGCATAGGGAATTCGTCGTTCAGTCGTCATTGTGTTGCCCCGCCCACTTCTGCAAAGCCCTGATCGTAAGCGCCAGCGAGCCGGTGCGGTAGTAGCGTCGCTTGTTGCCATCACCCGCCGCAAGCAGGAAGGTCCGCCCTTGGACACAATGAGCCGTTACACACTGATCTCTGCCGACGGACACGCGGGCGGCAGTCCCGATCAGTACCGCACCTACCTTGAGGCGCAATATCTTGAGCAGTTCGACGAATGGCGCGGGCGTTACCGCAATCCATTTCGCGACCTGCAAAACGACGGCCGCACGCGCAACTGGGACAGCGACCGGCGCCTCAACGACCTTCATGCCGACGGCGTGGTTGCCGAGGTCTTGTTCCCCAACACGATCCCGCCCTTCTTCCCAACTGGCGCAATCATTGCTCCGGCTCCGGCGGCTCACGACTTCGACCTCCGCCTCGCAGGGCTGCGTGCGCACAACCGTTGGCTGGCCGATTTCTGCTCCGAGGCACCCAATCAGCGCGCCGGACTCGCCCAGATTTTGCTCAACGATGTCGATGCCGCGCTCGACGATGTGCGCTGGGCCAAGCAGAACGGTCTCGCCGGAATTCTGCTGCCAGGCGTCTCGCCCGATACGCCATGGATCGATCCGTTGTTCTCGCGCAAGTACGACCCACTGTGGGCGCTCTGCGAAGAACTCTCGCTGCCCATCACCCACCACGCTGGCGGCAGTGGCGTACCCAACTATGGACGCCACGAAGCGGCCACCGCCGTGTTCGTTCTCGAGACAACCTTCTTCGCAAACCGTGCGCTGTGGCACCTCACAATGGCCGGCGTGTTCGAACGCTTCCCGAAGCTTCGGTTCGTGCTCACCGAGCAGGGTTGCGCGTGGGTGCCACCCGTGCTGAAGCGGATGGACGGGCTGCACGACCAAATGGTCAATGGCCGAATCGGCGAACTGGTGGTGGCTGCCGACAGCGTGTTGCCCGAACGACCGAGCACCTACTTCGCCCGCAACTGCTATGTGGGCGCAAGTTTTCCCTCGCTTGCCGATGCCGACTCGATGCGCACCATCGGAATTGATCGCATCATGTGGGGCAGCGATTATCCGCATCACGAAGCCAGCTCGCCCTTTAGCAAAGAGGCATTGCAGCTTGCGTTCTGCGACTTCACGCCAGCAGAGATGCACAGCATTCTTGGTGCAACCGCGGCCGACGTGTACGGCTTCGATCTCGAAGCACTCGCTCCGAACGCAGCGCTCTACGGCCCAACGGTTGGCGAAATCGCAACACCACTCACCGAAATTCCCGCTGCCGCTACGAGCCCTGCGTTTGCAGGCGGCCTGCGCACCTAGCTCAACGAGTTGAGAGTGCTTCGTCCTCACTGGTGAGGGTGAAGCTCACCGATACCGACACCCGCGATCCACGTTTGTCGGACAGTATCTCCGCGAGCCTCCATGCGGGCTCAGGCTTTCTCGGACCGGTGATCTCCAGATGCACTGTTGCGCCGCCCTTGGCAACCTGCGCATCGAGCGTGACGATGTGCACCGACGGATCCCAATCGCGAACCGATTGACCGACCTGCACCTCGAACGCCGTGTTGCGAATAACCCGCTGCGAGTAGACCGCCAGCGGGACCGTCACCGCGATGACCAAGGCGACCCAGATTGCGATACCTATGCCGGCTTGGGTGCGAGTGCCGCGCTTCGACCGGTCGGCGAATCCAAACCATGCCAACGCAACTGTTGCACCAAGCACCAATGCGCCGAGGTTGGTAACAAAGGCAAGCCCTGCCTGACGGAATGCGTCGCCATCGCGTGAGGCGAGGAACAATCCCATCGCTGCCAGCGGCGGTTCAAGCGTGACCGATACCGCTACGCCAGAAAGTGCGCCCGCTGCCTCGGTGCGCAGCGTGGCATAGCCCGCCGCAAGACCTGCGAGCAGTGCAATACCGAGGTCGAGTAAACCCGGTTTGGTCAGCGCCAACAGCTGCGACGGCAACTGCGCATCAGCGAGGCGCGGGGCGAACACCTTGCCCACGATGAACGACGACAACATGCTCATCGCGATGCCGATGGCCAACATCGCTCCCGCGTTCGCAAGACGCCGACCCCAACCGTGGATGAGCGCACCGGCAATTGCCAGCAACGAGGTGATGAACGGGCCCAGCAACATCGCCCCAATCACCGCAGGCGCACTGTTCAGCAGCAATCCCATCGAGGCGATCGCGCTCGACAACAAACTGAAGACGATGAAGTTTCGGGTGGCGGGACCACCCGGGCGGGCGCGGTCGTAGAGCGAATCTTCGACGAGCTTCCACTGTTCGTCGTCGATCCGTTTGCGAGCGAGGCCCATCAGCTCTTCACCGTCACTTGACCTGGAATCGAATTCGAGGTTGCGGGCCACGCGCGATCGATCTCGTGTAACACTGAGCTCAGGCGAGCCCCGCCGAGCCACGCTGCCATCCCCGTCCAAAACGCTGCGACCCCAACGCTTGCGGGCATGAGATCAGACGCATCGAATCTCAGCACGTCGGCGTCGCGCAGCCAGCCGGCCACGGAGCGATCAAGCTCCGACGAGTAGGCGTCGAGCGGAACCGTGGTGAGCGGCGAAACGAAGCTGCCGAGCTTGGCGCGCTCACGCGCCGCTTCAGCAGACGCGAGGTAGGCAGCGAGTTGATCGACGTTGGGGTCGTCGCTGAATCGAACCGACATCGTGCCGCCAACGATCAACGGCGCCTTGGCCCCATCGGCCGAGGGAAGCGGAAACGCCCAGAGATCAGCGGTGGGTCCAATGGCGGTTCGACCGCCAACGAGGCGCGGCAGAAAGCTCGCTTGCCGGTTCAACACGCACTTGCTCGGCGAAGTAGTGAGCTGACGCGCTGCGTCGGTGACCGTGTTGCGAACAGCGGCTCGACTGCCGCCGTACACAAGCGTGTTGCTCAACGCAATGTCGCCAAATCGTTGTACCGCATTGGCGATAACCCGGTCGGAGAATGGAACCTCATGCGTGATCCAGCGGTCGTACACATCAGATCCGGCGAAACGCAGCACAAGGTCTTCGACCCAATCGGTAGCGACCCATCCGGTAGCGCCACCATCGCGAATGCCCAGGCACCACGGCGACACTCCTGCGGCCACGACCTTGGCTACGAGCGCATCGAGATCGTTCCACGATTGCGGAACCGTGAGCCCTAAGCGTGCGAACTCGCTCGGCGAGTACCAGACCAAGCTTTTGAGCGTGAGTTCGTACCACGATGCGTAGACCTGATTCTCGATAGTGGATAGACCCACGAGACGGGGATCGATGTGCTCGGTGGCCGAGGCCTTCAGCGCTGCGGTCCATGGGACCGCAAAGCCTTCGCTCACCAAGGTGGGTAACAGCCCGGGCTGAGGAAGCAAGGCCATGTCGGGTGCATCGCCGCGCCGTAGGCGTTCGAGCAGATCGGCCTCGAAGTTTGACGAACCTACGTACCGGACATTGATGCCGCTCGATCGTTCGAATTGCTGAACTGACGTCGTGAACGCATCGGCTTCAGAATCGCTGAGCGTGCCGAACACGGTCACGATCGGTCGGTTCGAACGAGATCCCGTGTCGTCGTTTGCGGCGCACGATGCAAGGCCAATGAGTGCACAAACCAGAACACACCCAGCCCGTAAACGGCGGCTTCGCTGCGTGAAGGTCGTCGGCAACACGCCGTTGACCGTAGTGCGCCCGCCATACCCCTCGGCAGGATGGCTGCTCGCCTCGGCGCGAATGACGGCGCGAATGACGGCGCCAGCGACGGCGAAATTCGTTCAAGATTCCGTCATGTTGTGCCGGATCTGTGCCGATACCCACTAAGAGTGAAGATCCGAATGTCAGGAGTCAGACAATGAGCACGCCCCCCATCCACGAATTGCTCGAGGAAATCATCGTCAACGTCGTTGATCCAGCAGCCGCTGACATCGACCAGAACGGCACATTTCCGCACGAGGCAATGAGTGCTCTCGGCAAGGCTGGACTGCTCGGCTTGCTCAGCAGTCCCGATGTCGGCGGCCGCGGTGGCTGGCTCGGCGAAGCAGCCCAAATCATTCGCCGTCTCGCTGCGAGTTGCGGCAGCACCGCACAAGTACTCGCAACGCATTACTGCGCCGCAGTGGTGATCGAGCAACTCGGCGACGATGACATCCGTCGCGCCATCGGTGCCGGCCAACATCTCTCAACGCTGGCCTTTGCTGAGGCGGGCACAGAAGGCAACTTCTGGACCCCATCAGGAACCGCGACGCTCAACGACGACGGAGATGGCGTGTTTCTCAACGCCACCAAGGGTTCGCTCGTCTCGGCCGGCGCAGCTGACTCGTACATTTGGTCGAGCCTGTCGGTCGATGATCAGACAAGCACAACCTTGTGGCTCGTGCCTGCAGAGCTCCCTGGTCTCGAAACCGTCGAGGGCAGCGCGGCCACCGGTATGTGCGGCAGCTCGTCGAAACCAGTAGTGGCGACCGACGTGTTGCTGCCTGTGTCACTTCGTCTCGGCGAAGACGGCGCTGGCGTATCCATCATCTTTGGAGCGCTGCTTCCGCTCTTCCAGATCCTCAATGCGTCAGTCAGCCTTGGGCTCATGGACGCCGCCGTGTCACGAGCGATTACTCACGTGTCATCTAGCTCGCTCAGTGAGCAGCAATCGGTGCGTCGTCAACTCGCTCAGATGAAGAACCGTGCCGATGTTGCGAGCACGTTGGTCTCAGACGCCATCGTGTCGATGGCCACCGATCGCGTCGATGCGTCGCTGCGCATGCTGCAGACAAAGACCGTTGCTGGTGAGGCGGCGCTCGAGGTCACCGAAATGGCCACCCGTCTCGGCGAGACCGTGCCGTACTCCGACGACGTTGCCATCGATCGTCCGTTCCGCAACGCCCAGGCAGCCTCGGTGAGCGCTCCGACAACAATCGACCTCCAGGACTTCATCGGCCGCGCGTTGTGCGGCATGCCGCTGTTCGACTGACCCGCAACCCGTCGCGCTGCGACCCATGACGCCCGAAGTGGCGGCGCTCACGCCCTTCATGGGCGTGTACGCCGCAACTTCCGTCGGCGCGCCACCCGTGCGACGTTGGGACCCGCTTATTACAGTGGGCTGCCATGACTCTTCTCGGCTACCAAATCCCCAACTTCAGCTACCCAGGCGTCGCTGCCGCCGACCTGTTCGATGTCATCAGCGCGCAAGCCAAAGAGGCCGAGGCTTCAGGGTTCGACACCGTGCTCGTGATGGACCACTTCTATCAATTACCCATGCTGGGCACCCCCGAGCAACCAATGATCGAGTGCTACGCGCTGTTGTCGGCGCTTGCACGCGAGACCAAGACCGTGCGACTCAGCGCGCTCGTTACGGGCAACACCTATCGCAATCCAGCAGTGCTCGCGAAGACCGTGACAGCGCTCGACATCGTCTCTGGCGGCCGCGCCCAACTGGGTATTGGCGCCGGATGGTTCGAGCTTGAGCACACGGCTTACGGCATCGATTTCGGCACCTTCACCGATCGGTTCGAGAAGCTCGAAGAGGCGCTGCAGATCATCATCCCGATGCTGCACGGCCAGCGCGTTACGTTCACCGGAAAGCACTATCAAGCGGTCGACGCCTTCAACAGCCCGGCGCCGCTGTCGCGTATTCCGGTGATGATCGGCGGCGGCGGCGAGCGCAAGACACTGCGCATGGTGGCGCAGTACGCCGATGAGTCGAACCTCATTGCCGACCGCAACGACATACCGCGCAAACTCGATGCGCTCGCCGAACACTGCGAAACATTGGGACGCGACCGTTCGCAAGTGACCGTGTCGTGGCAACGCTCAACCTGTATCGCGCCAACGATGGAACAGGCTCAGGCTGAACTCGCAGCGTTCTTCGCGAGCCAAGGCGTGAACCTCGATTCGCTCGACGCCAACCAACGCGCTGCGGCCACCGCACGCTTCATTGTTGGTGACCCCGACACCGTGGGCGAGCGACTCACCGCCGACCTCGCGATGGGTGTCGATGGCTTCACCCTCAACGCGCCGGCAAATGGCCACATCGCTTCACGCGTGGCGCTGTTGGGTGAAACGGCAGCGAAGGTTGTTCGCTAGGGCTAGCGCGCAAAACAAACTCCGTGCCCGCCGCGGCACGCGTTTCACGTGCCCGATTTAGACCCTCGCTCATGCCCGAGTCGACCCACCACTACGGCAACAACCGTTACGAGATACACCTGTCCGATGAGGGCTTCAAGGGCGACGGTTGTCCGCGCAACGTTGGTGACGGGGGTGATGTCTCCAAAGCCAACGGTGGTGAGGGTGACGAAGCTGAGGTACTGCATCGCGGACGGCGTGAGCGACCCGCTCGACGCCAAGAAGGAGTCTGGATTGAAGATGAGTAACGATCGATACACCGCGGCGAAGAACAGCCCGATCAACACATAGATCGTGATCGCTCCGAGAATGGTGCTGGCATTGATGGTCGAATGGCGGCTCGTCGCACGTATCAACGCGGGTGTGCCCGCTGCGAGCAAGAGGAGGTTCACGAGGCCTAGGCCTTTTGCGCTATCGGTGACGCCGCCAAACATCGTCTGAATCACGGCGACCGCGATGACGAGCGCCACCACAGCACCGACGACCATCACGATTCGCCGCGAAAGTTCGGCGAGCAATACGGCGAGCATGAGCGCTGCGCTTGCCACAACGACCTCGATCAGCAGCGAAAAAGGGGTCTGCGGAAGCGACGCTTGCAGCACGAACAACGACACCACCGCAACGAAGAGCTGCAGGTAATGCTTCTGCTCGCCAAGCTCAACATCTGGACCGATAGAAGTGGTCCGCAGTTTCATCGTGCGCAGTTCTTAGTTGCTTGCAAGCTGGATAGCACCTTTAGCAGCGAGGTATGCCCCAAGAATCAGTAGTAGCCAAATCAGCAGAGCCTGCCGACGAGCAATGACGGCGACGCGCCAACGCGCGATGGTTGCCTGAGCAGACTCAGGGCGGAAAATCTGCATCGCAACCGGCACGGTCACCAGCGCTGTCGCGAGCACAAGGAAAACTCCGAGCGCAACAAACCGCCCGCTCGTTCCTACGTCGGACCGAATCAGATCGGTGCCGGCCGCAATGGCAGCCGGGTAGGTGGGCGTGGTGACTCCAGCGATGAATGACCCACCGGGTCCGACCGATTCGAGCTTTGTGAGCCAAGCCGGCGTTCCTGACTCGGGGTGCGGCCTGGCAGCTCTTCGCCGAATCCGCAACGCCACCAACAAACAACCCACGCCCAACACCAACGTGAGCCAGAGCATTGCTGTGCTTGGCGCAGTCTTTGGCTTGACCTGACCATTCAGCAGAAGTGCAGCCGCCAGCACGATGCCAAGCAGCACTGAGAACCAGCCAGCAAGAAAGGCGATTCCGTTTGCTGTGGGCCGTTTGCCACCCAACACTACAAACACGGCCATTAAGCCAAGTGGCGTCAAGCCGACCATGAGGCCCAATACTGCGAGTCCGCCGACCAGTCCGCCCATGAGTGTTACCTCAGGCCGTCTTGAGTTCTTTGCCGACTGAGCGCAATGCGAACCCAGCGGCGATTGCGATCAAGCCGCGGGTCATCAACGCGAGGCCGACCCAGAGAACAAGCAGCACCACTCCGCGGCCGGCATACCGACTGGCCCAGAACGCGACCCCAATATTGAACGTGCCGAGGACCATCAACATCCACCAGCCGGCGTCGCCCAGCCGACGCGCCTCGAACGATTGCATGATGCTGATAATGCCGCGCAGCAACAGCACCCAACCGAGCAGACGAGCCAACACCAACAACGTTGCGCCTGGCCATGCGAACGCAGCGATGCCAAGGCCGATGTCGATGAGTGCCGACACAAGTACGAGCCAGCGCCAACTTGTGGCTGATCGCCACAGAATCAGTTGGCCGAGGCCCGACAAGAACAACCCGATGCCGAGCCCGACAGAGATTGCGTAGACGGTGCTCATCGTGAACGACAGCACGACGAATGAATAGATCATCAGCAGTACGCCTACCGCGACCGGCAGACCCCAAGCCTTGCTGAGCACGGCGAGTTCGTCGCGATCAGTCTTTCTTAGTTGCTGTGTATCGCTCATGAGTCCCCCAATTGTCTGTGCAACGATGCAGTGAAAGAAACGTTAGTGAGCTCTCCAGCTCACAGCGGGGATGCAGCGACCTCTGCAACGCCCGAGTCACGCACCCCACCGCGTGATGTGATTCGATTAGTCCGTTATGACGACGCCGCGAGAACCCACGTCCGACACGGACAGCGCTGTCGCTACCGATCAAGGTGTAGCGGCGCCAGCCAATAACGAATCGAAGCTCAGCCTCATTGCTCGATCACGTCTGTTTGTCGAAGGTTCCAAAACCCGCGCGGCCGAAACCGTGGAGCGATTCGAAAAGCAGCGGCCCGACAATCGCATCATCGATGCCGCATTCGGTTCTGTAGAGACCGACGCCCAAACCGGTGGCGACCTACTCGCAGGTGCGGTTTCTTTTCGGTACTTCTTACTGTTCGTGCCGTACGTGTTCGTGATCATTTTGGGCCTCGGTGTCGGAGGCGATCTCGCCGGGAAGAGCCCCGCCGAGATCGCGAGCAGCTCCGGCATGAGCGGGCTCGTCGCGAGCACCGTCCGCATTAATGGCGAGACTTCACGGTCCTTTCATCTGATCAGCCTGCTCGTAGTTCTCTATGCGCTGCTCAGTGGCGCGCGCAAGCTGCTGCGCTCACTGATGTCTGTGCACTCCGTGATCTGGCGTGTGCCGTTCGTGAAACTCCGCCGGTCATACCTCGGCGGCGTCGTGTTGATAGCCATCATGACTGCATCGACGGTAGCTTCGCATTTCATCGCCAGGTTGCAGAATGAGTCGATTATTACCTGGCTGATTGCCCTCATCGCTTTCATTGCAATTCCTGCGACAGCGTGGATGATCTGCTCGATCCGAGTCTTTCCGTCAGCAGTCGGCACCACGTGGAGAGACCTCTGGCCCGGGGCTGTGCTTTTTGGGCTTGGAACCGAGGTCCTCCATGTCGTCACGGTGGTTTGGATTGCTCATTCGTTGGAGTCAAAATCCGAGACCTACGGAACGCTCGGGGCCGCTCTCACCATCCTGCTGTGGGCCTACGCAATGGGACGCATTGTCACGGCGTCAGTAGCTCTGAATGTGGCCGTGTGGAACAACTCGCACCGCTCATCCTCAAATCCGAAACACGACCCCTACTCATCTTCGTAACAAATTCCGTTCAACGAAAGGATCGACGTTGACGTCCGAGACCACGAGTTCAGCTGCAGAAATCTCCTCCGCAGAACCATCCGATGTGATGCGTCGACGCACGCACTCACGCCTCAAGTCGGTGCTGTCGGGCACCTTCGGCGTACTCGCAATCATCGGTTTGTTCGCAAGCACGCTTGCCGTTTGGGGCCACAGCGTGCTCTTCAACGAGGACAAGGTTGCTTCGGCCGTCGATGCGGCCCTACAACAACCAGAGGTCACTACGGCGATGGCTACGTACCTTGCTGATCAGATCTTCGTGGTGGCCGACGTGCATGGCCGCGTCACCGCCGCGCTTCCCGAAAAGCTTGTTCCGCTGGCACCGTCCATCGTGGGCGGAGCTCACTCCTTCGTCGAGGGCCGACTCGAAAGCCTGCTGGCCACCGACACCACACGACACCTCATCACCGGACTCGTGCGCACCGCGCATGGCGCCGTTATCAAATTGCTGGAAGGCGCCGGCCTCGTCGATGCGGTACGCATTGAAAACGGTGAGGTGTCGATCAACTTCTTGCCGCTCATTGGTCGCGGACTCACCACGGTGCAAAACCTAGGTCTCTTCGACAATGTGGCGATACCCGACCTCAGCACGATCGCGAACCCCAACGATCAAATCACCGCGCTCGAGAAGGCGTTCGACAAAGACCTTCCCGATCACTTCGGTCAGCTTGTGGTGTTTCGTAGCGATGCGTTAGCGAGCGGTCAGACATCGCTCTCAATCGCTCAGCGAATGGTCGTGCTCGTCAAGCGGGCCATCTGGCTCATCTTCGCCGCAACTGCAGTGCTGATGGCCTGCGCTATCGCTCTCGCCGATCGACGTCGACGCGCTGTAGTGATCCTCGCAATGGGAGGAGCGGCCACGATGCTTCTCGCCCGGGTGGCCATCAAGCGCGTCATTGCCGACGCGCCAGCACTTGTCAGTAAACCCGGTGGTCGCGCCGCGCTCGCAGCAACTATCGGCAGCCTTGGCAATGGGTTGATCCGGCTCACTACGGCGCTACTGGTCGTTGCAATAGCCGCCGCAATCACCGCGTTCCTGAGCGGCACCAACACGAGGGCCGAGGCCATTCGCATTCGCGCTGGGATCGGCGGTCGATCGCTTCGAGAAGCGGCGCAAACTCATCCCGACGCGGCTGCCGGCGTGCTGTTCTTCGCAGGCGTGCTCGTGCTCGTTGTGTTCGGTATAACACTGGTGACGCTGATAATTGCCGTGCTGCTCGCCGCAGGCGGGGCTTGGGAGCTATCTCAAAGAACCAACGCCAACGCCAACGCCAACGCCAACGACGATACGGCCGTCACGAGCTAAGCAGCGGCGACCCGTGCAGAAGTAGCCACAGGCTCCAGCCAACAGTTCAGCTGGAGCCCGTGGAACTTACTGGGTCATTAACCGATGGTCTTCGCCTTGGCAGCTGCAAACTCGTCGGCGCTCAGGACGCCCGAGTCGCGCAATTGAACCAACTTGGCCACTTCGTCAGCCACACTGCCGCCAACTGCCTGCTGCATGTAGCTGCGCATGGCCTCGTTACGGGTCTGGGCAGCAGCGATTTCGTGATCGTTCATCTTTGCGCCGCGGGTGCTGATGTAGATCAACACGCCGAGCAACGGCAAGAAAATGACGAAGAGCAGCCAAGCCACTTTGGCGCCACCGCCCATATCAGGGCTGCGGAAAATGTCTGCGTAGACACGGAGCACAAGCATGATCCATGTGACGCCAAGGAAGAACCACAACATCGACCAGAACAGGTCCAACAAACCAAACGCAAGCACGATCTCTCCAAATAGATATCAGAGCGCTGCGGATCTGCAGACGCGTTCGCAACGGTATTGAGATGTGCACGACAGTGCCAAGGCGAGCAGCCCAAAAAGCGCCCCCGGTAGGATTCGAACCTACGACACACGGTTTAGGAAACCGATGCTCTATCCCCTGAGCTACGGGAGCGG
>JBAXER010000041.1:0-23876 GCA_037140375.1 Actinomycetota bacterium | reverse complement strand
ACATCGGGCACCGTCACCCAGGTGCGAACCACCGACCCGTGGGAGCCCGCAATCAATGACCCAGCAACTCGCGGCGGTCATTACGTCACGATGATCGGCGACGACGGCGTGCGCTACTACTTCGCTCACCTCGGGGCGATCAGTACCACCGAGGGTGCCATCGTGGTTCCCGGAGACGCGCTCGGGATCATGGGCCAAACCGGTGATGCGCGTGCTACTGAATGCCACACGCACTTCGGCATTTCGTGGCCATGCCCCACCGTTGAGTGGCAGGTCCGGCGCGGCGAAATCTTGCCGCCGAAGTATCTCGACGCATGGCGACTCGGCCAACAATTGTCGCCTACCGACGAAGTCGCGGCCACCTTGGCAAGCAGCCCAAACGCCTGCGCTGACGCGGCACATGCGAAAAGTGCCACCAACGCGTGACCGTGTTCGCGGCCGCACGCCCGCCACCAACGAAAGTCCGGTCCAATCGGGCCGGACTTTCGTCTTGTTATACAGAACTAGGCTGCGCGTGATGGCACCAAGCGATGACCCCACCGAAGCATGGGTCGCTGCCGGACTCCTTGACCCCACATCGCCTGATGCCGATTCGCAATGCGATCTCCTGAACTGGATCGCGTCGTTTGGCATCACCATCGAACAAATGGTGAAAGCAAAGAACTCGGGGCATCTCGACGCCTTACCGGGAGCCATGGCTCTGCGACCCGGCCCATACTCAAGCCTGCGCGACATCGCGTCGCTGCTGGGGTCACCGCTTGAGTCGCTGATCGACATTCGTCGCGCAACTGGGCTGCCTCCGGTGGACCCCGACGAGGCGGCGTTTACTACGAGCGACATCACAATGTTTCGTGCATTCAACGATGCGGCCGCGCTCTTTAGCCGATATGAACTGCTGCACTTCTCGCGTGTGCTGGGCACGTCACTTCGTCGCATCGCTGAAGCCGCTGGCGAGATGTTCATACTCGATGTCGAGGCGCCCCTAGCGGCCGACTCCGAGGTGAGCCTGCTCATGCTGGCGCGTCAGGGCTACGAAGCAATCTTGATGACCGACGCTGCCACCGCTGTGTTTGAGCCCCTCTTTCGAGCTCAACTTGAACAGTCGTTTCACACCTCTCGGCTCACCCGCGCCGATGCCCCCCGTGACCCAATGGTGTCGGTTGCTGTGGGCTTTGTCGACCTGACCGGTTTCACTTCGCAGTCGCAGCATCTGTCATCAGAACAATTGCTGGCTCTTGTGCTCACGTTCGAAGCCGACGCCTGCGATCTCGTGGCTGACCACGGTGGCCGCGTCATCAAACTGATCGGCGACGAAGTGATGTTCACGGCGGTCGACGCCCAGAGCGCATGCGCAATCACGCTCGGGCTGCTCGAGAAAGTGGGACCGCGAGACGCGCCGCAGCCGCGGGGCGGTCTGGCGTTTGGACCAGTGATCGCCCACGGTGGCGACCTTTATGGCGACACGGTCAACCGCGCCTCGCGCATGGCCGACATCGCTATTCCAGGTGAGGTGCTCATCGATGCCGGCATCAAGTCAAGAGCCATCAGCTTTAGCGCCGCGCAAGCCGGCCGGCGAATGCTCAAGGGATTCGCAGAACCAATCGAAGTGTGGTCGCTCAGCGTTGCTGCGAGTCACCAATGATTGTTATCCCCCTCGACAACCGCCGGGTCGCGTTGCGTTGGGCAACACCACGCGACGGCGACCTACTCGCCGCCGGCTTTCAGCGCCTGAGCGCAGAGTCGCGACGCATGAGGTTCTTCAGCGCAATGCCGCGTATGCCCGACTCTGTGATGAAGTCATTGCTCTCCATTGATCCGCCTCGGCACTTCGCCGTCGTGGCATTCGACATGGACACACTCGACGACACCTCACATTCGCCATTCGAGGCGGCCATCGGCGTCGCTCGGCTCATCGCCATTCCGCAGCTCCCCGGCACGTCGGAGTTTGCAATGACAGTGGTCGATGAGTTTCAGCATCACGGCCTCGGCCACCTGTTGTTCGAGCTACTTCTCGTGGCCGCAGACCATGTTGGCATTCACACCATCGAGGCCGATGTGCTCACCGAGAACGGCGCAATGAGCGCCCTGCTGCATCACTACGGCTCACTGAGTTCACACCCAACCCGCGACTATTCGACCACCCACATGAGCGTGGCGGTGGCCCCCAACCTGAGCGCCATTAGTGCCCAGCGGCGCGCCGCGTTTGATGAGTTGATTCAGCTCGAGCGCAGGCTCACGCGCGTAGCGCCAAGTTCGTGAAGCACACGCTCGTCTACCGTGACTCCAAGCCCCGCACCTTGGGGGACGGCCAACGATGAGTCCACTAACACGAATGGCTCAACGACGTCGCGAGCGAAGTAACGCTCGCTCGCAGAGATGTCGCCGGGAAGCGTGAACCCGCTGAGCGTTGCAAGCGCCACGTTTGCTGCACGTCCGACTCCCGATTCGAGCATGCCGCCGCACCAAACCTGAACATTTCGTTCCGAGCAATAGTCGTGTATCCGTTTGGCCTCGAGCAGTCCACCAACGCGTCCAACCTTGATGTTGATCACCGAGCACGCCTGAGCGTCAAGGGCGAGCTGCGCACCGCGGACCGACAGGATCGATTCGTCGAGACAGACCGGCGTATTGATGGCGCTTGCCAGCGCAGCGTGCGAAGCAAGATCGTCAACGGCAAACGGTTGCTCAATCAAGAGCATCTCAAAGGAGTCAAGCTGAGCGAGATGGGCAACATCGGCGGGCCCGTACGACGCGTTGGCATCAACCTGCAACGCCAGATCAGGAAAGGCCTCGCGCACGGCGCGCACAGCGGCAATGTCCCAGCCGGGCTCGATCTTGAGCTTCGCCCGGCAGTAGCCGTCGGCTACATAGCCTCGAACCACGTCGACTAATTGTGCAATCGAGTCGGTGATGCCGATGGACACACCAACCTTCACTTGCTCGCGGACTCCCCCGAGGTAGCTCGTAAGGCGAACTCCGCGAGCACGCAGCTCGGCATCGAGGACGGCCATTTCGATCGATGCCCGCGCCGCGTTGTAGCCCTTCACAACTCTGCTCGCATCGAGCACTCGGTCCCCGGTGAGATGTGCTTGATCAAACAATGGCGGTATCAACCACCGCTTCAGCACCATCTCGGAGGCGTCGACGAACTCTTCGTTGTAGAACGGTTCGGCGTGTGCAGCGCACTCGCCCCACCCATCGCTCACGTCGGTAATGACATGCACCAACAACACATCGCGCACATGTTGGCTGCCGAACGATGTTCGGAACGGCCGCACCAACGGCATCTTCACTCTGACGAGCTCTACCGATTCGAGCTTCACAATGCTTCACCGACTACATAACCGAGTGGGCCGTATCCGACGATATTGAGTCGACTCTCGAAGCAATCAACGAATGCCGCACCAGTGGCATTACGCCACGAAGCCGCCGCAGCCGGATGCTCGCCGCGCAACAAGTGGTAACCATCGGGCAGGGGTATGAACGCACCGGGTCGCGCCGACGCAACCGACCGAGCAACCCGCGGGCCATCATCGACCAGAGCAATCAATGGCTCAGCCGCCATATCGGGCGACAACGCTGGTGCTCCCACCGGCCGATCAAGGCGCCACGACACCTTGACGCGATCGGTGACATCGCCGGTGTTGAAGGCGTCGGTTCGAGCTCCGTAACAGTCGGGGATGAACGACGTAACGGTGGCACCGAGCCGCACGAGGTTGAACGTGGCGTTCGAGGCCAGTAGCGGATCGAAGGTCCAACGCATTTCGGTGACCCCATGGGCCAGGCACTGGGACCGCTGCGCAAGCTTCAACGCGTAGCCAACACCACTGCCCCGCTCGGCCGCCAGAACGCCCACCTGATGCGAATGAAAGTGAACCCCGCCCGTCCACCCGAGTAACCCGATCGAAAACCCAACCGCTTCACCAGCTCGTCGCGCCAGTGCAATGCTCGACCCAGCCATTGCCATGCCGCGCAACAAGTTGCGCGGCGGCACGATCTCGGGCCCCCAGATCTGATGCATGAGTTCGCGAAGGTCTTGAAGATCGGCGACTGCATCGATGGTGTCGATCGCGACATCAGCCGCGGCGGCAGCCAAGGCAGCGCTGACCTCAGCGTCGTGCACGAGTGTGGAGGCGATCTCAGCCACTACAGCAGCGACCGAGCGTGGGCATTGAGCACCTCGGCCACGCAAGCCGTGAGCTTCTTTGCTGTAGGAACGTGAAGAAATTCGTCAGGGCCATGCGCGTTTGACTCTGGGCCCAGCACGCCAACGACCAAAAACTGCGCATCTGGAAAGCGCTGCACGAGCATGCCCATGAACGGAATCGTGCCGCCCACGCCGCACGAGGCCGATGGGTTACCGAAGTGCATAGCGCTCGCATGGGACACAGCGTCGGTGAGCCATGTAGCGAAGGGCGGAGCGTTCCAGCCAGGGCCGCGAGCGCCGGGTTCGAAGTGAACGTGCGCCGCATACGGCGGATCGGTGGTGAGACGATCAAACATCTCGGTAACAACTGCTTGGACGTCGCTGGTGGGCGGAACCCGCAACGACAGCTTCACGCGAAGGCGAGAACGAAAGACGTTGCCACCATCGTCTACGGACGGAATGTGATCGATGCCGATGACTTCTAGCGCAGGACGCCACGTGCCCCGCAGCAATTGCTCGGCGGGATCGTGCGACATGGGCTGCAAACCCGGCACCGGATGAAACGACGAGGCGAGCGACGGAAACAGGCCGGCGGCAATCACTGCCTCGCGCACACGCTCGTCGGGGATCTGCACGTTGGCAGACTCAATCAGAATTTCGCCGCTGGCGGAGTCCTCGATGCGATCAAGCAGTTGCCGCAGGATGCGCACCGCCGACGGCAGCACACCGCTGGCACGGCCACTGTGCGGCGAGTCTTCGGCAACAACGATCTCGAGCACGCCGCCTGCGACCCCGCGCAAGCCGGTGGTGAGCCACACTCGATCGTAGGTTTCGCAGAATGAGTCGAGGCACGCAACCAAATCAGGACGCCCGATGCGCGACTCAAGATGGTCGAGATACGCACCGAGATGAACGCTCGAACTCTCTTCGCTGGCTTCGATCAGCACCACAACACGACCATGATCGCCACCAGCACGGTGCAGTGCCTCGAGCGCTAAGAACGCCGCAAAAAGCGCATAGCCATCGTCGCCTCCACCGCGGCCATACAACCGCTCGCCGCGCAAGACCGGAGTCCACGGGCCCAACCCATCGGACCACGGCAGCATCTCTGGCTGCTTATCCATGTGGCCGTACAGAACCACCGTGGAGTCGGCAAGCTCGCTTCGCGTTGCCGGCAACTCGGCCACCAGCACAGGGGTCAAGCCAGGCAACCGAACGAGCTCTACTGCGAGCCCAGGTAGGTCACGCTTCTGCGCCCACCCCAAGAACAACTCGGCCACGGCATCAAGATGTCCGGCTGCTTCCCAGTCGGGATCGAACATCGGTGAGCGAGCTGGAATCTCGATGTACTTCATGAGCATCGGAACAGCGTCGTCGTCCCAAACACGATTGATTTCTGTGATGTCGATGTTGTTCATGGCAGTCGCTCGTAGGTCATCAGTTCGATTCCGCCAACGTAGACCACGGCGCGCGTGACCTGACCGGCTTCGGTCTCGAAAGCAATCTCAGCTCCGGTTTCAGCGTCGAGGAATCTCGTTGTCGTCAGCGGGATCAACTGACGGCGACCATACGGCGATGGCGAGAACAGCTCGACACCTTCGTGCACTAATCGCAGCGGGCGATCGAACGGGCCGGAGTAGCGCCCTGCGTACTGCTCCAAAACCAAGGCTGGCACTTCAGCCGCGACAATCGCGGGTGGCACGAACTCTGGCCACTCATACGCCGTGGCAACACTGTTCAGAATCTCACCGAGCAATGTGTTGCCGCCATCACCGTTTGTCATCACAACAGCGGCTCTGCCACCCGAGACAAACGCTTCGAACTGGCTACAGAAGCCCACGTTTGTTCCGTTGTGCCGGAAACGTTTCGTGGCTCCATCGGAGGCAATCTCGGGCCCCAACCCATGAGGTCCGGGGGCGATGGCGGTGATCATTAGGTCGGCCATTTCGCGCGAGATAATCGGTGTCTCAAGCCCGCCGAGCGTGCGCTGCATCGATGTCACAAAGCGAACAAGATCGAGCACGGTGGTCCAGAGGCCAGCGGCCGCCAACTCGGGATACACGTTCACTCCGTCGGCAAGCATCTGCCCAGAAATATCGTGTCCACACGCTGCTCCGGCAGCATCGAGGTCGCCAAGTGGTTGCTGGAAACTGCTCGCCGACATACCCAGCGGCGCAAGCACGATGTCGCGCATCACATCGGCATACGCGCGTCCGGTGACATCTTCGACGAGCATCTGCACGATGGTGGTTCCGCCACCTGAATAACGAAAGTTGGTACCGGGTTTTGTGTCGATCAACACAGCCGTGGTGTTACACGGTGCTCGGCCACCAAGCACCTCGGCCAACGTAGGCAGCGTGGCTCCCGGTGCATAGCCGGGGAACCCGGGCGTCGTGGTGCCAGCCGTGTGGCTCAGCAACCTGCGCAAGGTCACAGGAGCCTCTGCACTGAACTCATTGTCAGGCACTCGCCAGCGCTTGAGATAACTGTTCACATCGACGTCGAGATCGAGTGCTCCGCTCTCGACCAGTGCGAGCACACCCACAGCATTCACGACCTTGCTGATAGACGCCGCCTGAAACAGAGTGCCGGGAACAACTGGCGAACGGCCCTGAGCACGAACGCCATATCCGCTCGCCCAATGCAGTTCGCCGTCTTCGACAACCGCCACGGCGACGCCTGGAACCCCATAACGCTGCATGCGGTCGACCATTGAGAAGCTTTCGGGTACCCGGCCGGCGACACGCACGGCACCAACAAGTGAGTTCTCTATCGCTGCCTGATATTCGTTGGCCGATGTCATATCGCGCCCCCTTCTCGATTGCCGCGCTGCTGCAAATGATCTCCGATGACCGTGAGCGCCAACACCGTCAAGAACATCGCTGCTGCCGGCACCACAGCCGGATACACGCTGCGGTCCAGTTTGCTGACACCCGAGGCCATCATCGCTCCCCACGTTGGTGTGGGTGGGGCCACAGACAGGTTGAGGTAGGCGAGGCCGCCCTCGGCAACCATCGCGCCAGCAATCGCCACAATCGCTAACGACAGAATCGACGGCAACACGTTGGGAAGGATCTCGCGCCTGATCACCCGCGAGTTCTTCGAGCCGATTGCTCGTGCGGCCAAGACAAAGTCGTTCTTTCCTACGTTCAGCGTGAGTCCGCGAACAATTCTCACGGTGGGCCCCAAGTAGATCAACGCGATTGCAAACACCACGGTGACCGGCCCGCGACTATTTGTAAATGCAACGATCGACACGGCAAGCAGCAACGCCGGGAAAGCCAGCAGCACATCAACGAGGAACATAATGACTGTGTCGGCGCGGCGACGCGAGTACCCAGCAAACAAACCGATGCAGCCACCCACAACGCACGACAGCAGCACTGCGGCAATGCCCACAACAATCGAGACCCGCGCGCCATACACACTGCGCGAAAACAGATCGCGACCAAGCTGATCAGTGCCCAACCAGTTGTGCCCCGAGGGCCCGCTGAGCGGCTTACCAGCGTGGGTGTCCTTCGGGTCGGCAAACGGAAGCACATCGGCAAACAGCGCCACAAGCGACAGCGCTATCAGCCAACCAATTGCGATGACATTCGAGACAGGTAATCGGGCCTTGGCCAGACCCTCATCGTCCTCGTGTGAAGCATCGAGATGAGCCACGCCCGCGTTGTTCGTAACGAGGCTCATATCCGCGTCCTCGGATCGAGAACGCCGTACAACATGTCGACCACGAAGTTGATGATCACAAACCCGACGGTGAACACCACGATTGCGCCCTGCAAGGCAAGGAAATCGCGGTGTGTGATTGCGTCGATTGTGTACCCGCCAAGCCCAGGCAAAGCGAAGATGCTCTCGACCATCACCGTGCCACCGATCATGCGACCCATCGTGACGCCAGCAACCGTGATCACGCCGACCGAAGATGGTCGCAGCGCATGTCGACGAACGATGGCGCCCGTGCCCAAGCCTTTCGCCCGAGCGAACCAGATGTAGTCCTGCTGAAATGTATCGATGAGTTCGCTGCGCAGCAGCCTCATGTAGATGGCTACCTCGGGCAATGCAAGCGCCAACGAGGGCAGCGTCAAGGAACGGAAGTGGTCAAAGACGTTCACGCTGATGCGCGTGAACCCGGTCGGCGAGAACCAATGCAGCTTGGCTGAGAACACCGCCAGCATTCCAACGGCCAGCATGTACGCCGGGGCGGCGAGCATGCCAAGCGACAGCGCCGATGACGTCTGGTCGAGCCACTTACCTGGACGAAGCGCCGACGCAATCGCCATCGGTGTCGCAATCAATAACGCAATCAACTGCGAGAGCACTACGAGTTCGAGCGTGAGCCCAATGCGCTGCTGAATGGCTTCAGCAACCGGCTGCTTTGTTCGATACGACTTACCAAGATCGCCATTCGTTGCGTGGCTCAGCCACGAAACGTAACGAACCGGCAACGGGTCGTTGAGATGCAGTTCTTCGCGTGCCTTCTCACGATCTTGAGCACTTGCTTTGGCCCCAAGCACTGAATCGACCGTGTCGCCAGGCAACAGACTGATCATCGAAAATGACGCGGCAGTGACTGCGAGCAACACCAGCGCTAGGCGCACCAATCGGGCAGCAACCAGCCTCATAAACGTCGAGCGTAGTTGCGACGACTATTGATCGAGCCACACATCTTTGAGATAAAAGCGCGCAGCCGTGAGCGGCCGACCGGGAGACCCATCTGGCAAGGTGAATGCGTCGAGACCCATCACTTTGCCTTGACCCACGACGGTCCAACCGGTGAACTCAAGCCACAGGAATGGCACGTTGGCGGCAAGTTCTTTTTGCACGATGTCGTACTGCTCCTTGCGGGCAGCCGGGTCGCTGAGGGCACGACCTGCATCGAGCGCTGCATCGAGCGCTGGGCTTGAGAACTTGGTGAGGTCGAGGCCCGTACCCGAGTGGAAGTAGTTGTAGTCGTTGTCGGGATCATCGCCGCCGATACCGCCCCAACCCGTTACGTCGTACTTGCCGCCCAATACCGCGCCAACGTTCTCGCCCTGCGCCCGCGACACGATGTCGGCAGTGATGCCAACATCGGCCCACATCGACTGGATCAGTTCCTGGAACGACACGATGAATGGATCCTGATTGCCTGCGTACTCAAGCTTGATCGGGCCCTTCTCGGCCGTGTACTCGTCGATCAGCTTCTTTGCGGCAGCAGCATCGAACTGTGGGTAATCGGTCTTGTAGTACCAGAACGAATCCTTGGGGTACGGACCGGTAGCCACTTCTTTTACGCCGGTGCCTTCGAGAAAGTCAACAATGCGGTTGAGGTCAAGCGCCATGGCCATCGCCTTGCGCACCCGAAGGTCGTCAAGTGGTGGCTTCGAGGTGTTCAACAGGATCACATCGGGGTCGCTCGGCGGCGCCTTCACGACATGCGCCTTGCCCTGCGACTCAAGATCGAGGTAGGTCTTCACTTCAGGAGCATTCGCTGTGGCGATCACATCGATGTCACCGCTGGCAAACGCAGCCTTGCGGCTGTCTGAGTTGGTGATGGGGCGAAACTCAACCGAGTCGAGCAGCGCTGGCTTCTGCCAATACTTGTCGTTGCGAACCACCGTGAGATGGTCGTCGGGGCTCCACTCTTTGAACACGAATGGACCCGTGCCGACAGGATTACGGCTGCCATCGGGACTCGCCAACATCTTCGGGGCAGCGATGTAACCAAGCTGACCGGCAAACCCGCCAGTGAGCGCATTAGGGAACGCGCCCCATGGCTTCGACATCGTCATCTCAAGCGTGAGATCGTCGACGACCTTCATTGACGACAGCAGCGCAAGGGCGCCCTTTTCGATCGGGCTCGCTAGGGCGGCATCGAAGTTCTGTTTCACAGCGTCGGCCGTGAGCGGATCACCGTCGTGGAAGGTCACGTTGGGGCGCACCTTGATGGTCCAAACCGTCGAATCGGCGTTGGCGGCAATCGACTCAGCGAGATACGGCTGGGCCACACCTGCTGGGTCATACACGGCGAGGGTGTCGAAGACGGCACGAGCGACGTCGTGTCCACCATGACCCCAAGCGTCGTTCTGTGGACTCCAACCTGTCGCTTCGGCGTCGACACCAACCACGAGATTGCCACCCGACTTGGGAGCGGCTACCTCGGTGGTGATTACCGCCTCTGACGACGCTGTGGTGTCGGCTACAGCGGAAGTGACATCGCTCGGTGCTGGCGAACTGCTGCTGCACGCTGACGCAAGCGCTCCCACGACAGCCGCCACGGCGAAGAAGCGAACCCTTGATTTTGAAATGCGTGCGTTCACGAAGCCCTCCCAAAAGGTTTCCTGCAGCCCTCGGAAAACGTGGGCAACAAGGCGGTCAAGTACTCACGTATTCTTGCACACCGTACAAGAGGAATCTGAACATCAACGAGAAGGCTGGCCGACAATCAGTTCGGTCACGGCATGCATCAACACATCGGGGCGATAACTCGCCTGATTGATGGTGCCAGTGATCACCAGACCGCTCATGGGCTCAATATGCATCAGAACGCCCCAGTGCCCGCGATGGCCGCGCAACTCGAGACCATTACTCTGCCGCGCGTCGACTCCGAGGCCATAGCCCACATAGCCCACCGTGTGACGCGCCGGATCGAGCGCCCGAAAGTCGTATGAAAACATCTCAGCCAGTGCGATGCGATTCACCACGTCACCACGCACTAACGCCGCCACAAATGTGGCGAGATCGGCGGCCGTAGAAACCAACCCTCCGCCAGCCCAGTCGGCAGAACCGTGAATGGCCATGACATCGAGTTCGCCTTCGTATGCATGGGTGAGCTGCGGTCCTCGGTGCGCTTCGTATCCCTCGAGATAGGTCTCGCTGAGGCCGAGAGGTGCCAAAATCCGGCGCCGGTACGACTCATGCAACGCACATTGGTCGAGTTGCTCGATGATCAATCCGAGCAGCACATAGCCGGTGTCCGAATAGGCATAGCCATAGCCCTGGTCTGGTGCGAACAACGGCGAACCCGCAGTAACCGCGAGCTCGACAAGCTCTCGCGGAGTCCATACTTTGCTTGGGTTGGCGCCGAGCACGCTGAAGAACTCGGGAGCGCTCGCGTAGTCGAACAAGCCACTCGAATGGCACAACAACTGACGCACCGTGATCTCACGGCCGTACGAACGACCCTCGAAGACATGCACCTGATCGACGAGGTCGCCCATTGACGGGTCGAGAAGCGACACCATCCGGTCGTCCAATTGCAACCGGTGCTCATCGACCAACTGCATCAGCACCGCTGCAGTGAAGGTCTTCGTAATGCTGGCGATGCGAAACGAGTCGGTTGGTAACACCGCTGTCGCGTCATTGCGGCTGACCGTGCCAGCCGAGCCTCGCCAGACGAAGTGTTCGCTCGGGTACTCGACACGCAGGATGCAGCTTGGTGAGGTACCGGCCACCTGGGCATCGACGAGTTCTTGCAACCGTTGCTCGTTCATCTGTTCTCCGATGTCGGGTGATCGCGCAGCAACTGCAGAAACGAAATAGCTGACTCGCGATCAGAGGTAGAGCCCAACGCAGCCATCGTGGCGAGGCGCGCCTTCTGTGGACTCAGGCCGCCGGCCCCGATGGCGCCCATGAGCGCAAGCCCATCGTCATCGAACGTGGCGGTGTACGGCCGAGATGCCAACACCACGAGCACACCCGCTTGTGATGCGCGATGTATCGGATCCCACAACGCCACCGGAACATTGAGATCGCCGAAGACTTCGAGCACAATGCCGCGTGCGCCAGCGACCGCCAGATCGAACAACTCTGGAGCCATCCCGGGGTACGCCGTGAGAAGCACGACCGCAGGTTCGAGAGCCGCGGTGTGAACAGTGCTTCGCTGGGAAGGCGAGATGAACCGCGGCAACTCTTTGACGAAGCTTCCTACACTTGAGAACGGTGCCGACGTAAACGCATTCACGGTTGTGGCATCGATCTTGGTGATACGCCGCGCTGAGTGAATCTCGCCGTTGAGGCACACCATCACACCACGATCGCGAGCGTCAGGCGACGCTGCGAGCGCAACGGACTGAACGATGTTGAGTGGTCCGTCTGGCTCGTTGTGCGAATGAACTCGCATAGAGCCCGTAAACACAACAGGAACCGAGGTGCGCGATCCGAGCAACAGGTCTGCGACAAACGCGGTGAGTTCCAGCGTGTCGGTTCCGTGCAGCACCACAACACCCAGTGCGCCTTGATCGATAGCTGCTTGCACCTGGGCGACGATCATCACCATGTCGTCGACCGAAAGGTTCGAACTTGGGCCCGAAGCAACATCGGTGACTCGCACCGCAACCGGGAGCTCCGCGAGTTCGCCAACAAGTTCGGCGCCCGTGAGACCGGTCCATTCAGTGCCGTCGAAGTGCGACGAAATGGTGCCGCCAGTGGCAACAACATGCACAGTGCCTTCGATCATTGCGGTGCTCCATTCGGTGTTGAGGTCGGCTCGGGCATCAGTACGACCTCGCTTCGGCTCATCATCGCTCGGTCGGAGACATCGTCGAGCGGAAAGACCGGCCGGGGCAGATGCTGCCACCGTACCGACGCGAGATCGGGGGTGGCTACGCCAGGCGCCCCAACTTCAATGATCTGCGCTGGGTGAAACATCGCGTCGAAGCCGGCGCGGAAATGGCCACGCGACTTCACGACCACCACGCGCGCCAGCTCTGGGGCCATGCCCACATGACGCATCGTGTCTGGGTCGGCGCACTGCAGTGCTTTGCTCGCCACCGCCACCGTGATGCCGCCAATCTGCAGAGCGCACGCCCGGCCTGGCGACCGCACCGCTCCTTCGTACACCCCATGTGTCGGAACGAAATCGTTATCGATCAGAGCGAGCACGATCGCATGGGCAGCGAAGGGCACGGCGAGCTCATCGACCGAACCATGATTGAACGTGGCTTCGAATTCGCCACCGACGCCGACCTGCCAAGCTTCGTCAACAAGCGCAGCGTCGCAGTGCAGCGCCATGCACACATCGCCAACGCCCGCTTCGAAGAGCGCGCGAAGTAAAAACGTGGTGTTGCCCGGCGCGCCGCCACCGGGGTTGTCGGCCACATCAGCCAACAACACTGCGGGCTCCAAAGAGTTCGATGTACGCGCTGCGGCTACAACTGCATCCGCCAGACCTGTGGCGTGCAATCGATACCGATCTCGCAGCGACCACGCTCGGTCAGCCAACAGCTGCGCCAATCCAGCCGCTTCGCGGCCACCATTCTCGGCGGCAGTGACCACAACCGACAGACCACAATCTGGCGAGTCACCCAGAGCGAAACCACCAAAAACGGACACATTCATAATCGGCTCGACACAGTGTTGTTGACCCAACTCGACAACCTCGCCAAGTGGTTCGCCACCCGTGGTGAGCTGAGCGATTTGTGGCAACACCAGCGGCAGCTTGCTGAAGGCGCGCACCGTACGAGCACCCCCGACGAGGCAATGCAACAGCGCTGCAGCCTCACGTAACCGGTCATGGATATCGACGTGAGGATTCGTTTGGTAACCAACAATGCCGTCGCATGCACTGACCATTGCCGCAGAGACATTGGCGTGCAGATCGAGCACTGCCACGATCGGCACGTCTTCGCCAACGATGGCGCGTACGAGCGAGAGGTACTCGCCATCGGGATCGGAGGCCGAGGTAGTAGTGCCGGCGCCGTGACCAAGTACACCGATGCCATCAAGTGGCCCAGCGGCTCTCAACTCACCCGACAAGGTCGCCATGAACTCTCTGAAATCGGAGTCGAGTAGCGGGCCGCCTGCTCTGAACTCGAGCGTGGGCAATGCGACAAGTTCGAATGGCATCAGCGTTGCAAGCGCTTCGATAAAGGGTCCCGCTTCCCAGCTCGCGGCCAGGCCGCCCGGCCGAGACCGCACGTCGAGCCCATCACTCAACCGAAGCGGAAGCGCCAAGGCATTCGCTTCATGCGAGTACCCGAGCACGCCGATGCGCGCGTTCATCAGGGGGCCAACAACTGATCCAGCCGGCCCGCCGCAAATTGCGGCAGACCCGGCATCGTTCGCATCCGCGTGAGTTCGGCGCGCATCAACGCAACACGAGCATCATCGAATCGATGGAATTGCAGGAGGTCGCCGACGAGGCGCAACACCAGCGCCGGGTTTACCTGAAACAGTTCCGCTGCTTCGTCGACAAACGCGGCGTAGCCCTGACCCGACAGATCGTGAAACTGGCTGCGGTTCCTGGTGCAAAAGGGGAACCACACCGCCATTACCCGTGCTCGGTCGGTACGCACGTAGAGGTCACTGTCGACGATCGCCCGAATGCGTTGAATCGTGCTCGCGCTTCGCGAACCCGACTGAGCGCGAATCCAACGCTCGAGTAACCGAGGTGAACCACTCCAACGTTCGGAAGTACGGGCCAATGCTTCGTCGACGATCGCACCATCGTGATGCGCGAGCTGAACAAGAGCCCGAACTGCGGTGGTGTTGTTCGAAGAGTCGATGCGCCGGACGGCCCGATCGATATCGGCCGTATCACCAGTTTCGAGCAACAGCCCTAAACACACATCGGTTAGTGACCGTTTGGCAATGTCGCGTGCCTGCCAACTTTGCGCGATGTCGTCACCATTACGTTCGAAGGCTTCGCGAAGTTGCGGGGTAATCGCTTCAGCAAGCCGCCTCCGGAAAGTCATCAGACCGTTGTGGACTCCATCGACGTCAATCAGCCAGTCGCGATCGCCGAGGGCGTATTCATCGGGCGATGCAAGCAGATGCGCCACGATCGCAGGATCCACTGCGGGATTCATCAGCACGGCGCCAAGCGACGCGGCTAACAACTCGACAACCGCGCCGCTCGCCGCCGCATCGTCGCGGCGGATCGCATCGATGCCACGAATCATGAGTTGCTCCGCTGCCAGCCACCTCGCCACCGCATCGGATTCGCTCTGAACAATGACAGCGAGCTGCTCGCTGGTGTGGTCAGTGCTGAGATCGATCGGCGCCGTATAGCCCCGCAAGAGCGACGGGATCGATGTCGACCCAGCTCGGAAGCTAAAGCGCTGAGACCGCTCCGTGAGCAAGAGTTGGTGCACATGGCTGCTGAGCGCTGCGCCAACCGCGGCAGCCTCGACTACCTCGATGGCAGCTCCATCGGCTCCGAAGAATGCAACATCGATAGGGATGAATACCGGCGGGTCATCACCAAGGGAGTCGGTGCGCGTGAGGCTCATGGTCAACACACCCTCTGCATTCGACTCGGTGGTTGCAGCGATAACGGGTCGGCCAACAAGTGAAAACCATCGAGCAACGCCATCGATGGCTTCGGCCTGATGCGGAGCGGCCGTGCGAAGTTCGTTGACGAAGTCGAAGACTCCGGCGCTACCCAGATCGAAGCGCTCAATGAACGCCACAAACGCCTGCCGCCACGCTGTGCTGCCCACAATGCTGCGCAACATTCGGAAGATTTCAGCGCCTTTGAAGTAGGTGGTCCGGGTGTACAGCTGAGCCGGATCGGTCACGCCCGGCTGTAGCACCGCAGCGCCCACGGTGATCTCCTCAGGGAACTGCAAACGGCGCAGGTCGATCACAAACTGAATTCGACCTGAAGCTCCATAGCGCTGTTCACGGAAGTCGTGTTGCCCAAGGACAGTGAGCCCTTCTTTGAGCGCGAGCTGCTGCCAATCCGCAACAGTGACCCGATTGCCACGTACCTGATGCAGGTACTCGTGCGACACGTTGGCAAAGATGGGCACAAGATCATCGTCGGTGTAGCCAGCGGAATCGGTGAGCAACGTGGTCGGTTCGAAGAACATCAGTCCGTGATATTCGGTGGCGTCTGGGTAACCCGGAATAGCGACGAAGCGAAGCGTGTCGAGGTCGTGCGGAACGCCGCCTTGGGCTTCATCCCAGGCCATCACCTCGGGCATCAGCTCAAGCGCATATGCGGCACCACCAATCAGTTCTGGGGCCGCGACAACCTCGAGATTGATACGACGGCCGTCGCTTGTCGTGTGCTTCGCAGAACGGAACTCAAGTGTTCCGGCCACAAGGGCAAACAGGTACGTGGGTTTGGGTATTGGATCGCTAAACGAAACCCAATGCCGCCCATCGTCGAGCGTTCCCTGGCCGACGCGATCGCCGTTGCACAGCAACACCGGGTACTGAGTGGGATCGGCCACAAGGGTGACTCGGTATGTCGACCTCACACTGGGCCGGTCGAGGCAATAGATGATGCGCCGCATCCCGTGTGGCTCGCAGTTAGTGCTCAACATTCCTGGGCGCGCAGTGAGCCCTGGCTGCGTTGGCCCACCTGCAGCAACTGCCACGATGCAGGTCACATCGGCGGTACTGAGGCCATCCAATGAAAGCTGCAGCGATGCACCGCTCTGGACGTACTCGCTCTCATCGACGACAACCCCGTTGATACTGACGTGCAACAACTCGAAGCCTTTTCCGTCGAGCACCAACGGCGCGTCGAGAGGCGCCATCCCATTTCGCCGGACGGCCAAGGTAGAGGTGACCACCGTGCGCTGCGCATCAAGTTCGATACGCAGCGTTGTGTGATCGACGCTCCAATCGCCAACGAAATCGGGCGGCATCAGTTAGCTGCGACGAAGACAGTCGGCAACGACTTCGAGCGTGAAGTCGATCTCTTCGATGGTGTTGTAGTGAGTTGGCCCGAAGCGAACAACGCCACCCTTATCGGCGAGCCCGAGCCACTCGACCACGTCGAGGGCATACGAATGACCGTCCCACACAAAGATTCCCTTGTCGTCGAGCGCGGTCGCCATGTCGGCTGGCCGCATACCCGGTTTCGAGATCGACACTGTTGGCACGCGCTTTGAGTACTGAGCGGGGTCGGTGATGCCGTGCACGATGACATCGTCGAATCCGACGAGGCCTTCGATGAGGCGGGTCGACAAGGTCTCTTCGTACGAAGCCATCGCGCGCAGACCAGCATGAACGTTGCTGGTGCGCTCAGTGTGGCTTGGATTGGCGATCTTGAACTCTGTGCCCATTGTCTGCCCGACCCACTCGAGATAGTCGACTGCACCGAGCGTTCCGGCCTGGCCCTCGAGCGACTGGGTACCGGTCTCGAATCGACCGGGCAGTTCGTTGCTCGATACGCGCAGTTTGTACGGGTGAAGTTTTTCGAGCAGTTCCTCGCGTGCCCAGAGCACACCTTGGTGCGGGCCGTAGAACTTGTATGCCGACGAAACCAAGAAGTCGCATCCGAGCTCTTGCACATCGATAGGGCCGTGCGGCGCGTATTGCACAGCATCGATATAGGTGAGGCCGCCTGCAGCCCGAATGCGGCTGCAGATTCCCTTCACATCGTTGATCGTGCCGAGCAGATTGCTGGCGTAGTTGATGGCCGCGAACCGAGTGCGATCAGTAATGAGCTCATCGAGCTGCTCGACGTTGAGCTGATAGTTCGAGCGGTCAAAGTCGAGCCGCTTCAGCACCAAGCCGCGCTCTTCGGCCAAGATGCGCCACGGCGACGCGTTGGCGTCGTGCTCCATACGAGTGACGATGATCTCGTCGCCCTCATTAAACAGATGCGCAATCGAACGCGTGATGACGAAGGCAAGCGATGTCGAGTTTGGACCAAAGACGATTTCGCGCGCCGAGTTGGCGTTATAAAAGTCGGCCATCGCTGCGTGAGCCGAATCGACCAGTGCTGTTGCCTCACGTGTGGTCGTGAAGTTGCCGCCCATGTTTGCGTTGCAATGCACCAACGCATGCAGCATTCGATCGATGACCTGTCTCGGCACCTGAGTGCCTGCAGGGTTATCGAGGTACGTGCGACGACGACCGTGATCGTGCACATCAAGGGCCGGAAACAACGGACGGATGTGGTCGATGTTCAAACTCAAGACGAGCTCCCAGAAGTGAAGGTTGTGGCAATTTCGCGCATGCCATCTCGCGCTCGGTCAACCATGAAATCGATATCGGCCTCGGTCATCGCGGTCGACAAGATGAGCATGCCATGAGGGATGATCTGAACGCCATGATTCAGGAGATAGCGATGCAACATGTAGACCATCTCGGCCTCGCGTCGGCGCAGCGGCAGCTCGCGATAATTCGAGAATGGCTCGTTGCTGAAGATCAGCGAAACCATCGATGCGCAGCCGTACACCTTGCCCGGTAATCCAGCATCAGCAATCGCATCACGTAGCCCCGATCGTGCACGCTCGCCGAGCGCATCAAGGCGCGCGTAGGCATCGGGCGTCATCTGAATCATGCTGGCCAAGCCAGCCGCCATCGTCATTGGGTTCGCGTTATAGGTGCCGCCATGCTCGACCCTCAACGGCTTGATGGTTTGGTCAAAGACCGACATGATCTCTGCAGACCCACCGGTTGCCCCAACAGGCAGGCCACCGCCGATCACCTTGCCGAGCGCAGTGAGGTCGGGGGTAATGCCGTAGCGGCCCTGCACGCCGCGGTACCCAGTACGAAACGAAAACACCTCGTCGAAAATGAGCACAATGCCGAGTTCGAGCGTGACCTCGCGGATCATTCGCAGATACTCGGGCGTGGCCTCGACGAAGCCCATTCTCGATACCACCGGGTCGATGACGACCGCTGCGAGGTCAGCCGAATGACTCACGATCAACTCACGGGTGGCATCGACGTCGTTGAACGGCAGCACGATGGTGTCTCGTAGCACGCTCTCGGTGAGTCCCTCAGTGGCGGCCACACTGGCCGGCGCGGTAGGGCTTCCGAACGACTTTGGCGATGGCGCCACGCTCACCTCAATCGAGTCGGCATTGCCGTGGTAGGCACCCTCGACTTTGGCGATCTTGGCCCGGCCCGTGAACGCGCGCGCTGCGCGTAACGCCATCAGCACACCTTCTGAACCAGAGTTCGAGAATCGAATCTGCTCGATCCCAGGAACCCGATCGCACAGCAGTTCGGCGAGCTCAATCTCGACTTCGGTTGGCATACCTACTGCAAGGAGTTTTTGCGATTGCTCTGCCAACGCAGCAAGCACCGCCGGATTGCCGTGCCCGTGAATCAGCGACGACCAGTTGTTCACGAAGTCAATGCGTTCGGTGCCATCGACATCGATCACCCGGCAGCCGCTGCCGCTCGCGGCATAGAGCGGATACGGCTCGAACATCACGCCGACGCGGCTATTGCCGCCCGGCATGACCAAGCGGCCACGCTCGTACAGTTTCGCTGACCTTGAATTCAGATCTGGGTACACAACATCTCCTCGTACCTAGGCGTGGAATTCTTGTACACCGTACAAGATTGCGTAAGAGTTATCTTATGCAACGGTCAACGCTCAACGCGCGAACTCATGTGCAGGCTCATAGCGAAAGGCCATGACGGTGGACAGCAAAGCCAAGAAGAAATCGAATCAGGGCAACTTGCCAACCGTTCCGTTGACCAAGACCGCCATCGTCAGCGCCGCAAGCCGTCTGATCGACCAGGGCGGCGCCAAAGAGTTCAGCATGCGCTCGTTAGCGACGGCGATGGGTGTTTATCCGGCAGCGCTGTATTGGCACGTTGGCGACCGGAGCCAACTTCTGGCCGCAGTGGGCAGCCGATGGATGCGCGGCGTTGTGCCGCCAGCAATGCCCGACGATTGGGAAACGTGGACACGCGAGCTCAGCCGACGGTACCGGGCGGCGTGTCATCGGCATCCAAACATTGCCCGGCTCATCGGCAGCGAGATCCTCAACGAGCAAGGCGGCTTGGCCATTGCTGAGGCGATCATCGCCCATCTCGTGGCGGCCGGCGTTCCCGAGAGCGAAATCGTTGACTCCTACAACTCGGTCACAGGTTCTGTGGTGGGCTTCGTCAGCCTTGAGCTCGCCCAACTCGCCGAGAAGGACAACCCTGATTGGGCGGCCAACACGGCCGCGCAGTTGGCCGGGCTCGACCCTCGCCGCTACCCCAACTTGGTTCGATATATGGATCGATTGGCCGATCGCGCCTTTTCGTTGCGCTGGACCACCGGGGCCGACAAGCCCTTCGACGAGTCGTATGAATACCTCGTCGATCGGCTCATCGACGGCATCAAATCGCGCGTCATTCGCGGGCCAAAGCAATAACTCTCATTCATTTGCGCCAAAATATGGCACATAAGCCCAGTTCAGGGCACTTTTTGGTACTAGTACGGTCGTATTCGTGCTAAATGACACACCTTTTGCCCTCCGAGCAGGCGCTCCGCCCGCACCAAGTGGTTGACAACGAACGGGCTCGCTCGTGGCTTGCACTCGGTACATACCCCTTGCGCCACCTTTGACGAGGGCCATTGGGGACACACAGCGCCAATGGCTGAACCCTTTTCTACTGCTGCTAACGGACCATTGCCTTCAAAGAACTGGCAGTTCTTAATGGTTCTATTGCGGCTTGCCGGGAAATAAGCCGTTGTAGACGAGGAAATCATGGATTACCAAGCAAATATCGAGCGGTATCCGACCGATTACAGAAACGAGGTCGAAAGCGCACAGAAAGCCAAAGGTCGTACGACCAAGGTCCTCGACGGGTTCCGCGAATTGCCGTTCGTACCCACGTTGGTGCTCGTTGCGTTGATGATTCTCGCAATGGTGGTGAAATAAGCCCAGACGCGCCAACGGCCCCCGAAGGGGCCGCTGATCACAGACGAGCTCAAAGAGCTTGGCGCACTGGCAGGGACTCGAACCCCGAACCTTCTGATCCGTAGTCAGATGCTCTATCCATTGAGCTACCAGTGCAGATAACCGCAGGGAGTCTAGGCGGCCGACACCCGAAACGAAAACGCTCGCAGGCGTCTCGTTGTCACGACCACGGCGTCCAACCGTTGCGCAAGTACATGCGGTAGGCCGCGGTTGCGTTGTGGACTGGGTCATACAGCATGGTCACCGACGTGATTCCAATGCTGGTCAAGAAACGTTGGTTGGCATTCCAATGAATCTGGAAGAGTCCAACGCAGCATGAATTACGTGACGTGGGGTGCAGATTGCTCTCACGTTTCGCTATTGAAAGTGCCTGGCTCTCAAGATCATCAGGCCAGACATCGCGAATGATCTGCTCGACCTCACCAGCCGAGTAGCTACGCGCTGCAGGAGCTTCGGGCATCGGTGGCTGCTTCGGCCTCGGCTTGGCCGATGTTGTAGGGGGGCTCGACGCAGCCTTCGGCGTCTTTGCTGGCTTGGCAGGCGCTGGCTTGGGCTTGGGCACCACAACCTTTGGCAGCGTGGCGTTGGCCGGCAAGCACACCGTTTGCTTTGGCAACAACAGTGTCGAGGTTCTCGAGTTGCTTGCAGCCAACAACTCTTTCAACGAGACACCCACCTTCTTGGCGATGAGAATCCAAGAGTCGCCGCCGACCACTGTGTAGAGGGTCTTGCATTCGGCCTTGCGCTTGGCTGTTGCCTTGGGCTTTGCCTTGGGCTTTGGCTGGGTCGTGGCGGGAGCCGGTGTGGTGGCTGGCGCCGTGATTGGCGCAACAGTGGTGCTTGGCTCAAGGGCCACCGACGCGGTGGCCACCGGCACAATCACGAGGGCAAGGGTCTCGACTGGCGCTGCGGCGATTTGATCCTGCGCCACAGCTGCAGGGACCGAGCCGAGTGATTCATTCTTCGAGACGGCAAAAGCCACCGGAACGGCAATCGCCCCAACCAGACCGATGATCCCAAGCCGCGACCAAAACAGCCCGAGCGATGGGCGAGTTCGGCGAGGAGACGATGCGTAGGTGCGATCGTCGTCCCAAAATCCGTGATCGTTGTGTTGGCTCACTTCGTGCCCTTTCTCGCTCACTTCACGACCCCGATGGCCGGTCTGTGAACGATTGAAGGGCGCCGAAAAACGTCACCCCCGCGACATGTCGCCTGGCTAGATGTCGAAATGTCTATCCCTGTTGTCATCAAATTGCAACATTTGGTGGCGCCGCTTCAGCCCCCGACAATCGCCTGAATCTCATTGACCGTGATCGGCTGGTTGGTCGATGTGGTGTATTCACCGAGTGATCCACCGGCCCCAACATTCGATGTCCACCGCACCGACCACACGATCGACAACGTTGCGTCGAACACATTGGACGCCGTGATCTCCGACGAGTGTTGATACGTATACATGCATGGCGACGCAAGCTCATCGCCGTACTGAGGCAACCACTCGCGACCCGGGCCTTGGCACGACATCGGCGACGCACCGGGCTCGCCCGACACGAACACCAAACGTATGGGGGTGGCCGTCGTGGTTGCCCACGCAATGCCCGCGGTGGTTGGCACCCACGCCGTAACCGACACAGGTTGGTACTGGGCGGGGTTGGTCCACAGCCACATACCGACGTTCACCACAACCCGGTCGGCGGGTGGAGCGGAGCCCACACGCGGGCTCGGGAGCCGTTCCTCAACTGCGGCGGCGGCATTTGTGCCCAGATGCGCTGGTGGAATCTGAGGCACCCAATAGGCGAGGCCCGAGGTGGGGCACTGGCGATAGAACAACACGTACTTGATGCCATTCACCATCTTCTCGGTCACCGAAATCGTGAGCGTCTGGAGCTCTACGAGGGGCTGCCAAGTACAACCTTTGGTATCGGTCTTGCCCTTTGCCGCCGGCGGCGAACCGAACTGAACGCCTGCCGTGATGGTGCCACCCGTCTGGCCACCCGATCCATTGCCCGAGCCCATCGTGCCAGCCGCCAAAGCCGGCGACGGAGCTGCAGTGGCAACCATCAACGCAATGCTCGCTAGAAACCGCACAGGTCACCTCCAGTCAAGGTCCGCAGCCGTTCGCCGTTGATGATGTGCCACGACCCATCGGCCAGCTCGAGCCGCCAGCGCACGCGATCGGACCGCTGCGAATCGTCGAAGACAACATCATCGGACGCCCCTGATGCCCGCCCAACATCGACGATGACCTCGGTGTCGAAGACACAGCTCACCACCGCCGCATCGCTGCCCGACACCTTCACCGACTCGACTCGAATGAACACGTCGCCGCGGCCAGCGACAGCCCTCAAGTTGTTGTCGGTATACATCGTCATCGTCTGGCGAGTGGCGAGATCCATCGCGGAACCCTGCACCGACACCGCCGCAAAGTCGCATGCCGCTGGCTTGACGTCGCACTTTTTGCGAGCAGCCATCGCGGCGAGAAAGTCGAAGCGGACGTGATCCTCGCCAGACAGCACCGGGGTACCGCTTGTTGTCGGCGGGGCACTGACGATGGGCAGCAGCGAGCTGGTCGTATCGACCGACTGCGATTGGGCTGACACACCGAGATCTGGCAACGAGTGGTCGTCACGTGCGCACGAGACCAACAGCGCGCCACAGACAAACACGGCACAGCAAAACACGGGGATCACAGAGCGCTCCGCACGCAGCATTACGAACCTCCAACCGTCGACACTCAGGGTATTGAGTGTTTCGGTTGCGCACGAGCAGAAAAGCCAAACAGGCCAAATGGCGGAGAGGGTGGGATTTGAACCCACGGATGGCCGAAACCATCAACACCTTAGCAGGGTGCCCCATTCGGCCGCTCTGGCACCTCTCCGCCCGCAATACTAACGGGACGAAACGCCGACCTGCATCTGCAATGTTCAGCCAATATCGAGTTGATCATCGCGAAATCGTGGCGACCAACGCTGCTCGATGCCTCGATCATTCACGTTCCGCCGATTTGTACTCACCGGACAATGAGCGGCGACGCTAGCCTGTCGGGCGGAACGATGGCAGAGTGGCCAAATGCATCCGCCTTGAAAGCGGAAGCCTCGCAAGGGGCCGGGGGTTCAAATCCCTCTCGTTCCGCC
>JBAXER010000040.1:0-25099 GCA_037140375.1 Actinomycetota bacterium | reverse complement strand
AGGAGGCTGCGCCCGGCACCGTCGAAGCGTTTGGACGAGCGGCGGACAATCCGGTGGGCGGCTGGTACGGACTGCGCAAGGGTTATCGGGGCAGGTTCGGCATGTACCTTCCTCCCTTACTCGAGACCCTTGGCTTGGCCGAACTCACTCACGAAGCGCGCAACAACAGCATGCGCGGTTTGTCATGACCGAAACACGGTTCGGCCGACTGCCCCGACTCAAGCAAGCAACTCGGGTGCTCAAGAGTTCTCTGTGCCGCAACACCCTGCTGCGCTGAGCCCGATGCCAACCATGCCGGCAGCGGTGCGGGCAACTGTGTAGGTCTCGCAGCCATACGAGACCCGGAGACGAAGGTTGTTGCATGCAACAACACGAACTGCCCGAGCTTGGTCATGACTCAGCAGCACTTGAGCCGCACCTGTCGGCACGAATCCTGGAGTTGCACCATGACAAGCACAACAAGGCCTACGTCGATGCTGCGGTTGGACACAGACGTATGAGAAACAGGACGCAACAGTTCAGCTATTGTCTCCAAAAAACCTGAAGCTGATTCCCGGCAATAAGGTTTCGAAATGGGGGGTCACCGTGGATCGACGCAAGCCGTCAGGACTCATCGTCGTTCTTGTTGGTTTGGCCCTCTCGTTTGGAGTGCAAGGGTGCGCCGCTGATCCCCCCGATGGGCCCTCGATCGCCGCGTTGTCTGACTTCAAGGTGCAGCTGAGCTCGACGCCTGTTCACCTGGGCACGAACTCGTTCGTCGTGAACAACAAAGGACAACAAGAGCACGAGTTCATCGGTTTCAAGATCGATCGACCAGTTGCTGCGCTGGAAATGACTCCCGACGGGGATCTGAACGAGGACGTGTTGACGAGCGTCACCGACGGCCCCAACCTGGCTCCGCGCGAAAGCTCGACGCGCACCGTTGAGCTGAAGTCACCCGGCACATATCTTTTCCTCTGCAACCTGCCGGGTCATTTCAAGAAGGGCATGTACACCATCGTTACGTTGTCGTAGCGGTACGCCCGACTAATAGTCGGCCGCCTCTTCCACAGCAGTGTCCGATTCGTAGCCGCCGACACGTTCGTGCGGTCGTCATCACGATGAACGACGCCGAGTGTTGTGAAATCGACAACAACGAGTGGGCGCAGAGGGACTCGAACCCCCGACCATTGCCTTGTAAGGGCAGTGCTCTACCAACTGAGCTATGCGCCCGCGAACGGAGACCGAATCCTAACTCGCCGTATTGCCGCAACGTACCGACAATCCCCCAAATCGGCGACCTTGGCAACTACGGTTCGCGTTAATGGCATCACGCAGCGGTGACTCCGGAGGGGACGATGTTCTCCGCCGCTATCTCGAAGAGATCGGCGCGCACGCTCTGCTCACTATCGAAGACGAGCGCACACTCGCAGCCCGAATCGAAATTGGCCGCGCTGCGCAAGAGCAACTCGACACCACCCCGCCGATCAGTGTGAAGCGTCGCGCCGAACTCGATGGTTTTATCGCCGCCGCAGCAGCCGCCCGCCAAACCTTTATCCAGAGCAACTTGCGTCTCGTGGTCAGCATCGCCAAGCGTTTCGATGGCCACGGACTTGGCCTGCTCGACCTGATTCAAGAAGGCAACGTCGGCTTGATGAAAGCGGTCGAGAAGTTCGACCACACCAAGGGCTTCAAGTTCAGCACCTACGCAACATGGTGGATTCGCCAAGCCATTGGTCGCGCAGTCAACGACACATCGCGCACCATCCGCGTGCCGTCACACGTTCGTGAGCAATACAGCCTCATCGATCAGAGCACCGCAAAGTTGTGGGAGTCGCTCGATCGCCAGCCAACCAGCGAAGAGATCTCTGCCGATACCGGCATCACCGCCGAGCGCATCGGCCTGGTGCAACAGCATCGCCGCGGCATCATGTCGTTGTCGTCCCCACTGGGCGACGACAGCGAAGCAGTGCTGGGCGACATGGTCGAAGACCCCGATGCGATCGCGCCTTTCGACGCCGCCGCCTCGGCGCTCGAACGTCAGGCCCTGCACGCCCAACTCGCACGACTCAGCGAACGCGAGCGCGCTGTGCTTTCGGCACGATTCGGAATTGGCCACGACATTCAGACCTTGTCTGAAATCGGCGCAACGTTCGACCTCACCCGTGAGCGCATCCGCCAGATCGAAGCCCGCGCCTTGGGCAAGCTGCGCCACCCCACTGCCACGCGCAGCTGGAACGATGGCGAGCGCAGTCCCGTCGCGGGCTGAGCGTGTTGCTAGATAAAACTGCTGCGTGCTGACATCAGTTGTTGCAGCAGTTGCGGCGTAGCGCCAGCCACCGGAGTGCGCTTCATAGCCGGGTCGCGAACCAACAGGTCTCGACCCAATGCATCGCTCACAACAGCACCGGCTTCGCTGCAGATGAGCACCCCGGCCGCGTAATCCCAAACTCCGTGAGCGTCGACACTGCAATCGATGAAGCCATCGAGCGCGCCAGACGCGACCAAACACAGATCGAGCGCTGCTGCACCAAGCGCACGAAACTGACGCCACCCAAGATGCCGCGGTGGCAGACCGCTGAGCCCCACAAACGCGTCGGCCAGATCGGTGCACGGCGAGGCTGACAACTTGGTGTCGCCGCACCACGCACCTTGGCCGCGAATTGCGGTGTAGGTCTCGCCGCTGGCTTGGTTACGCACGAGCGCCACTGCTGCGCCATCGGCATCGACAAGGCACAGCGATGTTGCGAACCACGGCACTCCGTGGCTGGCATTGGTAGAGCCATCGAGTGGGTCGACGATGACGAGATCGGCGCTGCCGCGAATAGTGAGCCCGCTCTCTTCGGACAACACGCTGAGATCAGCGTCGGCAAGCGCGCTCAGCACAATCTGGTCTGCAATGAGATCGGCGCTGTACTGGCCCTCACGCTGACCAGAGGGACCCCAATCGGTGACGGCGCGCAAGCCCGCACCGACCGCGTCGGCAATCGACCCAAAAAGCGCGAGGGTGTCGAGCAACATCGCTTCAGAGTAGTGTCAGGACATCGCTCGTCGAGCGAAATGCACACAGAAGGGTCCGACTTGGCTGTTATCGATGTTGCCGGTTTCATCGCCGATGTGAAGAGTCACGCGATTGACCATGGCTTTCACGTGCACGACGAACGCCATTTCGTAGAGACCTACTCCCTTCGCCAACTCTGGGAAGTAGACCTGCACCCCGAAGAAGCGTGCAGCGGACCCATCGACCTGCACCTGTCACTCGAGGTTGACCCCCGCGCGTTACTCGGCTTCGAAGACGAAGTGCTAAAGATGGACGACCCCGACGATCAACCGCCGTCAGGGTTCGCGTTTCCCGTGCACTTCACCTGGACGCTTCCACCTTTGGTGCATCCACCCGATCTGCTCATCTTGGCCACCGAACTCGCTGGTGTTGGCGGCATCGATCTTCCGGTCGAAGTGTCGGCTATCGACTCGTTCGCCAGCGTCACCGATGCTCCCGATCGCAGCCTGTCTATAGTCGCCCGGTTGTCGATCGAGCTTGCCGATGTGTACTCGAGCCTCGACGAACCGCTGTGCGCAACCCTCGACCGCTGCAAAGATGTGAGCCTATTTCTGTTGGCTCAAGCACCTGCTTGGTTGGACGAGCACTAATAAGCCGGTAAAACTCACAGGCCGCAATGAAAGGGACTGATTATGCGTGTGCGAGAACTCATTGACATTTTGCGTGACCAGCCGCCCGATGCCGAGGTAGAGCTTGCTGTTGTGGCCCCTGTCGACGACAACCACGACGACATCACGGTCGACCGGTACTCGGTCGAAGGCGTGCTTCCGTGGGAAGACGAAGGCGACGACGGCATGGTTATCTGGCTCGTCGGCGGAGAAGACGACGACGTCGACTCATTCCTCGACGCCATCGAACAAGACGGCGAGTGATTCGCGGCGCTTAGGCGCCAAGCACTTCAAGGCCGAACTGCTTCACCACATCGCGAGCAACAACATCGGTGCCGGCAAGGGCCTGTGCCTCGGCTGAGCCAAGCGCCAGCCACACCATTGCTGCTGCTGGAATCTCTGGCGATTGTCCCGTCGCTTCACTGCCCGCTCGTTGCGCCCGCGCCCGACCCACTTCGGTGACCACGTGGCCTGGGTTCAGGTTGTAGGCACGGATACCTGACGCCGCGAGCTCTACGTGCAGCACGCCAACCATGCGATGTGCGCCGCCCTTGGCGATTGCGTACGCAAGGCCCCACCCGCCCTGACCAAACGGCGCTCTCGGCGCCAACGTTGCGGCGCCCGACGTGAGGTGAATCACCACTCCCCCGCTGCGCTCGAGCATCGAGGCCAACGCTGCGTGGACCAGGATCAACGGCGTGATGGTGTCGGCGGCAACCACGCGATCAACGTCTTCGGCCAGCGTGGCCATCACCGAATCGTTCAGGCCTGGGCCTTGATAGATGGCGTTGTTTACGTAGACATCAACGCGACCAAAGGCCGCCACCATCGCGGCCGCAGCAGCGGTGACCGAGTCACGATCGGTGAGGTCCATCGGCACGCATACGCAGCGCGCACCGTGCGCTTCAATCGCTGCGGCAACCTCGGGCAAGCCACCCGGCAACACCGCTCCAGCATCGGGGTCATTGTGTGTGGTGCCAGCGAACGGCACCGACGTTGCAGTGACAGACCGAGCGGTGACCACCACGTCGTAGCCAGCACGCGCCAGCGCGATTGCGGTTGACCGACCGATTCCGCGGCTGGCACCGGTGACTACTGCTACTGGTCGATCGCTCATCCAACGCAAGCTAGTCGGCGGGCCACCTTCACCACCATCGACGGCAGCGCGCTGAACTAGATTGACGTTCTCATGCAGCACTGGTTGTTCAAGTCAGAACCCGAGTCGTTCGGAATCGAACATCTCAAGAAAGCCAAGACCACGGTGTGGGATGGCGTGCGTAACTATCAAGCGCGCAACTTTCTGCGCACCGCCACAGTTGGCGATCTTGCGTTCTTCTATCACTCGAAAGTGCAGCCGCCCGGAATCGCTGGGCTATGCGAGGTGATTGCCGTCAACGTGACCGACCCCACGCAGTTCGATCCCACATCGCACTACTTCGACTCAAAGAGTTCTCCCGACAACCCGCGTTGGCAAACCGTGAAGGTCCGCTACACGGAGACCTTCGCCAACTACATCTCGCTCGACATGCTGCGCGACACATTCAGCGATGACGATCTGATGATCCTGAAGGCTGGAAGCCGTCTGTCTGTGACTCCCGTGGATAACAAAGTGGCTGGCCGGATCCTGAAGATGGCACGCGCATGAGTTCCGCTTCATCGGCCAACGCAACAATGCGTTTCGATGGCCAAGTCGTCATCGTCACCGGCGCAGCGCGTGGCATCGGACGCGAGCACGCGTTGTTGCTCGGAGCCCGCGGCGCCACTGTCGTTGTGAACGATGTGTCGCAGTCTCACTCAGACCGCACCGTGGCCGACATCGTTGCTGCGGGTGGCATCGCTCACGCTCACATCGGTTCGGTAGCCGACCCAGAAGCAGCGGCCGCTCTCGTCAACGAAACATTTGCGCGGCACGGTCGACTCGATGCGTTACTGAACAACGCTGGCAACGGCGGACCCACCGGACCCATCGACACTGTCGACAACGAGTTGCTGCACAAGATCGTCGACTCACATTTGCTCGGCTCGTTCTACACAGCGCGGGCTGCATGGTCAATCATGACTGCCGCTGGTGGTGGCCGCATCGTGTTCACATCGTCGGGTAGTTCTATGGGCGCCGCCGGCATGCCGGTGTACTCAATGGCCAAGGCCGGCCTCTGGGGCCTCACGCGAGCACTCGCCGTTGAAGGCGCTCCGCACAACATCAAGGTCAACGCGATTCTGCCAATGGGCTACACGCGAGCCGCTGCGCTCAATCCAAACGAAGACACGCGGCAATGGATGGAACACAACTTTCCTCCGCATCTCTGTGCGCCCGCGGGTGCGCTGCTGTGCCACCCCGACGCGCCGTGTACCGGCGAGTTCATCAGCAGCGGCGGCGGACGAGTGGCGCGCATCGCCACGGTCGGCGTGCCTGGTTTCGAGGTGGGCGCCGAACTCACTCTCGAGATGCTTCGCGACAACTGGACCGACGTGGTCTCAATGGATGAGCACAAAGTGTTGATGATGGGTCGAGACGAGTTGCCCTTCTATCAAGGTCATCCGTGAACCGACACGAGTTCATCTCGATGGCTCGCGAGAACATGACGCATGTTCTTGCTGGCAACACGCCGTCACAAGCAGCCGATGTGTATCGAGTACCTGCAGCCAACTATCTCGACGCAGCGCGGTGGCAGCGCGAGGTCAACATGTTTCGCCGCATGCCGCTAATGCTTGCGTTGGGTGGCGAACTACAAGCGCCGGGTTCATACAAGGCGATGACCGTGATGGACACGCCTGTGTTGATCACCCGCGGCAACGACGGCCACGCGCGAGCGTTCATTAACTCGTGCAGCCATCGCGGCGCCGTGGTGGTGCCCGACGGCAGCGGCACCGCGCGCCGCTTTGCGTGTCCGTATCACAACTGGACGTACAACTCCGATGGTGAATTGGTAGGGGTCACCGACCGCGAACACTTCGGCGACATCGACACGTCGTGCCTCGGGCTCACTGCGTTACCGGTAGCCGAACGCTCCGGGCTCGTGTTTGTGGTGCTCACTCCGGGCGCGCCAATCGACATCGACAAGCACCTGTGCGGATACGACCAAGTGCTCGAATTCTTTGGGTTCGGTACCTGGCATCTGATCTCCACCAAACAACTAGTTGGCCCCAACTGGAAGATTGCGTACGACGGATATCTCGACTTTTATCACCTGCCGTTTTTGCACCGCGACACGTTTGGCGCCGAGATCAGCAACAAAGCCATCTACCGCGCTTGGGGGCCGCATCAGCGAATGACATCTCCCGACCCGAAACTGTTGGCGCTGCGCGATGTACCCGAGGACCAATGGGATCTCAACGAGATGTGCAGTGGTGTGTGGACCATCTTCCCGCACATCTCGTTCGCCGGAACCAGCAGCGGCGGTCTGGTGAGCCAACTGTTTCCTGGCCCCACACCCGACACCTCGATCACGATCCAGAATTACTTCGTGGCACACACACCAACCGAAGCCGAACGAGCCGACGCCAACCGCCGGGCCTCGTTTCTCGAGATGGTTGTGCGCGACGAGGACTACCCCACCGGAGTGAACCAGCAACGCGCGTTGGCCACCGGGGCAAAGTCGCATGTGCTGTTCGGACGCAACGAAGGCGGGGGCCAACTGTTCCATCAGCTGCTCGACCAGTTTCTCGATGCCGCCCACGACGCCTGAGATGCCTGACATGCACCTATCTACTCGGCGCCTACTGTCGCGCACCCCTTTGACACACTGACCCCATGGGCAAAAGCAGCCACAAACGTCGCGCACAAGCAAAGCGCCAAATCGTCGATCCCGACACCCTCGCCACCGATAGCCAAGTGCACACTCCCGAGACCATTGGGCGCATGATCGCCGGCGCTTCGTACGCCGCTGTTGGGCACGGCGCCGATACCCCGTTGTTTAACCAGTTCATTCGGCGGCTCACCCAAATCGAGCTCAGCGTGGCCAGCGACATGCGCCCCACGGCGCTGTTGGCTCTCGACATTCAACGCCGCGTGAGCGCGCTGTATGAACAGGGTTGGCAGCCCGCCGACATCGCTCACGCCATCAAACGACAATTCACCGTGCGGGCGTGGCGGTTAGTGATTGCGTTCATCGCCGCCGATGCCCGCGCCACCGATGCAGTCCATCGAGCTCCCGCCGCATGGCTGAACCAGCTCGAAGAACTTCACGTCGTCAACGTTGCTCGCGACGCAATCATTGGCGGCCGCGACCAACCACTCGCGGTGTGGGCGCGCGTCGAAAAGCTCGACCCCGACGAGATCATCTCGGTAGCAATTCAAGTCAACGCACAACTGCTCCGCCTCCCCGTGGTTTCGGTGTTGGTCACTCCGCCGTCAGCATGGGGCGCCAGCAACAAGGGCCTTCCCCCGACCACACCTCGGTCGTCATCATCATCGGCTCCCCCGTCGGCATCGGCTCCCCCGTCGGCATCGGCCAGCACAGCCGACATCGATGCCAAGGCGCTCAAGCTCATCAGAGCGCTGTTGGCAAAAGCCGAAGCCACCACGTTTCCTGCCGAGGCCGACTCGTTCACAGCCAAGGCCCAGCAGATGATGACCCGCTACTCAATCGATGCTGCGGTGCTGGCCTCGGGAGCAGCGGGCGACAAACGCGCCAGCGGCATCGAGCAGCGACGCGTTCATATCGATAATCCGTATGCCGACGAAAAGGCCGACTTCATTGCGGTACTCGCCCACGTAAACGGCGCTCGCTGCGTGTGGTCGCCCAGCCTTGGCTTTGCCACCATCATCGGGTTTCCGGTAGATCTGCAACTCACCGACCTGTTGTTCACGTCACTACTGCTGCAGGCCACCCGCGCATCGGCCGAGGCAACGGCCAACGACCGCGACCTCCGCACGGCGTCATTTCGGCGAGCGTTTCTCATTGCCTTCGCCGATCGCATCGGCGAACGTCTCGAGGCCACCAAGAAATCCGCAGCGGCCGAAGCCGAGCAAGAGTACGGCTCAGCGCTGCTGCCAATTTTGGCCAATCGCCAGGTTGCCGTTGCCGATGCCTTTGCCGAGGCGTTCCCCAATGTCACGTTCACGCAGAGCCGCAGCCTCAACGCCCACGGTTGGCACGCGGGCCGCGCCGCTGGCGATCGCGCCACCATCGGCACCGGCGAAGCCATCACCTCGGGCTAACTCCTCCTACACGAGCCGTCGGTGCGCTCAGCTCGCCGACGGAGCAACAAGCGGCCATGGGCGCTCGCGCTCGAAGGCCAACGCAACATCGAACAACAGCTCGTCGCGGTGATGCGGCGCCAGCACCTGCATACCGACGGGCAAACCATCGATCGTTCCGGCAGGAATAGATACAGCGGGATTGCCATACAGATTTGAGATCATGGTGAGGCCACCCATCGACACAAGATCGGGGAATCGCTCAGCCATCTGACCCAACAAAGTCGACGGCAAGCGTGGCGCAACCGTGCTGGCGAGGCGCATACCAAACAGCGCTGCTCGTGTGCCGTAGCGCCCAAACGATGAGTCCTTCGCCCAGTCGATGAAGCTTCGCTCGGAGCTACTGGTCACCGCTTCGGCAGCAAAGGCCGGGCCGGGGTTGGTGGCACAGATAATGAAGTCGACCTCATCGAACGCCCGCGCCATTGCCTCATTGGCCTGCACGCGAAGTTGCTCGGCCACAGCAGCGGTATCGAGGTTGTACAACGAATGCGACAGGCGCATACCGATTTCGATTTCATCGGTGAGCAGCGATGCGCACTTCGGCCAGCGGTCGCCAAGGTCGGCGACAAGCGTGGCCATGTTGCCCACCATCCACTGCGCCGCCAGGTTCGGAAGATCGAGCCGCAGGTTTACCCGCACCATCCCGGTGGCAACAATAAGCGCCTCGGCCTGTTGCTCGATATGAGCGGCGACACCCGGCTCAAGCTTCACGTCGGAGATTGAGGGCAGCACCGCAACGCGCTTGCCGGCCAGCGGGTGCGTGCCCAGGTGGGCCTCCCATAGGCCCGACGACTCAAGGGTCGACGGGTCATAGCTATCAACGCCAGCGCACACGTCGTAGTAACGAGCAGCATCACGCACCGACCGCGACAGGTTGCCGAAGAGCACGGTGTTGGGGCGCATGAACGCGTGCGGCGCGCGAGTGATGCGACCGAACGTGCCCTTCATCCCCAACAGGCCGGTGTATCCCGCCGGGATGCGAATCGATCCGCCGCCGTCGCCGCCGGTTGCCAGCGACACGAGGCCGCCCGACACCGCTGCGGCCGAACCGCTCGACGAGCCGCCCACCGTGCGGCCAGAGCGCCATGGATTGTGGGTGACACCGTTGATCTTGGTGACGCTCACGTTGAGGCCGCCGAACTCGCTCGCTGTCGTTGACCCAACAGGGTTCGCTCCACCGCGCTCGATGAGACGCAACACATGATGCGATGTCTCTGTGGCGAGGCGCCCCTTGAACACCATCGATGCTTCGGTGAACGGCCACCCCGCTACTGGCTCAAGCTCTTTGATTGCCGCGGGCACCCCACCAAACGGCATCGTGATGTCGGCCGTTGCTGCGCGCTCGAGAGCCGCCGTGAAATCACGGTGCACGAAGGCATTGAGGGCGGACGATTCGATTGCCCCGATTGTGGCCTGCAGTTCTTCAAGCGGCGACCGCTCTCCCGCCCTGAACGCATCGACCAACGAACACGCGTCGCCCTGCCAAGGCTGCTCAACTGCACTCATACCGATGACGCTCCTGCCTGTTCGTTGCGAACATTCAGAGTCTGCCTTGTTGGTGAGCCAGCTCACATGGTCAGACGTGATCAGTTCGCTTACGAAATCCGGCCCGTGGCAACTACGGTGCTACCTCGCGGGCGCACTATCGCTCAGCGCAACTCGGAGGACACCCAACAATGGCACTCATGGCATTCGGCACACACGAGGCGCGGCGCGCTCAAGTAGCAACAATGAGACTCGTCGCGACAGCGATGGGTACTCGCCCATTCGACGGCGGAACGGCCGACCTGGTTCGCATGTTCGCTGGGCTGATGGGCTGCGCCGGTTGCCACGGGTTCGAAGAGTCGCTCGACTTCTCTGACCTCACCGGCGACACCGTCCCATGGTCGAACAGCGATGAAGCCATCGCCTTGATCGGCGCATTGATTCCTGACTTCAACGACCGCGTCGAAGCCGCCAACTCTGGACTGCTTGTGGCCCTGTTCGCAGACACGCCCGATCTTGAAGGTCTGCTCACCGCCCGCGACATTGCACGCGGCCTTGGCTGCGACGATTCGCTCATCGACGGCGTCGTTGCCGTCGCCAGCGAACGCGCCGCGTCGGCAAAGGCCGACCTGTTTCGCCGCTTCCTGTCTGAGCGCATCGCGGTCGAAGCCGAGACCATCCGCGATCACATGGATCGTCACGATCTTGGCTCGATCACTCGACCACCAACTATCGAGCGCTATCACCGCCTCATTGCCGACGCACCCGAGGGTTCGCTCGGCGCCGAGATGCGCCGGTTCTACTCGGACGCACGCTTCGATATTCCTGGCACGCCGGGCACTCCACTTCCGGTCGAGTTCCTCGGCTCGCACGACGTACACCATGTGCTCGCCGGCTATAACACGTCCGCGCAAGGCGAGGCATACACCGCTGTGTTCAATGCAGGCAACGCAACAGCCGGAATCGGTTGGCTCACCGTGGTGTTGTTGCAGTGGCATCAGGGCATCAAATTGGGAGTCTTTCCTCCAGGCCATTCGCACCTCGACCCGGCGATGGTGGCCGATGCCGCCTTGCGCGGTTCTCAAACCGGCACCGACGTATACGACGCACAGTGGGACTGGATGTCGCTGCTCGATCAGCCACTCGACGAGGTACGCGCTGCGCTCGGAATCCCGCCAGGCGGCCAGGTGGCCCACGGCGAATCCTGGAATAACTGACACATTGCGGCACGGAGCGGGATCCCTGTAGATTGCCCCGCCATGAGCCACGACGACACCTACATCATCAAAGGCGGCATTGCCGGCCGTGACCGCTTGCGCGTGCTCGGACGCGCGTTGCAGCCCACGACCAGTGCGTTCCTCCAACGTGTCGGCGTTACCACTGGCAACTCATGTCTCGATGTCGGATGCGGTGGCGGCGATGTTGCGTTGCTGCTCGCCGACGCGGTTGGTCCAAGCGGCCGTGTCGTCGGACTCGATCTCGATGCCGAGAAGCTTGAGCTGGCGGCGGCCGAGGCCAAGGCAGCACAGATCGACCAGATCGAATATCGCGTTGGCTTGGTGCAAGAACTCGACGATCAAGGCACCTACGACGTGGTGTACTCACGCTTTTTGCTCACGCACCTACCCGACCCGGTAGAGGCGCTCAGGACAATGGCCGCTGCGGCTCGCCCCGGCGGCTTGGTGGCAATCGAAGACATCGATTTCGGCGGGAGTTTTTGCTACCCCGACAACAACGCGTATGCGCGCTATTGCGAGCTCTACACGCAGGCCGCAATCGCTCGCGGCGTCGACCCGAACATCGGTCGACGCCTGCCTTCGCTGCTCGCCGAGGCCGGCCTCACCAACATCGTGCTCAATGTCGAGGCTCCAGCAACGTTCAACTCCGATGTCAAAGCCGTGTCACCGCTGACCCTCGAGAACATCGCCGACTCCACGATTGCCGCGGGTCTTGCGACCCGCGACGAGATGGATCGGCTGATCGCCGAGATCTGGGCGTTCGCCGATGAGCCGATGTCGATCTTGAGCTTGCCGCGCATCGTGCAGGTCTACGGCACCGTCACGGGCTAAGAGCTAACAGCTAACAGCTAACAGCTACTGGCTACTGGACACTTTTCGCGTCGTTGTAAATCTGCCCGAGGCGGTCGAACGACGAGTTCACGGCTCCTGATTTCATCGTTGCCAACTCTGCATCGGTAAAGAACACCATCTCCTTCAAGGGGATGTCCTGGGCAAGCTCTTTGACGCCCTTGATGCCTGTGTTGAAGCCGTGGTACTTCAGATCGTTCACGCTGTTGACCGGGTCAAGCATGAAGTTGATGAAGTCGTACGCGGCATCGACATTCTTGGCGCCCTTGAGAATGCACCAATTGTCCATCCAGATGTCGGTCACCGGCGCACCAATGCCCCACGCATAGCGACTTGGGTCCCCGCCTGCATCGGCCACGCCCTGCAGCGCCAAGCGAGCCATGCCGTTCCAAACCTGCGCCAACGCAACGGTTCCGTTCACCACATCGCCAGAGCCGTACGAGTTGAACGCCTTCACGTGCGGGACGAAGTCCTTCATAAACGCCGCATACGCGTCGAGATCTTCGGTCTTCTCGGTGGTCCAGTCGATGCCATTGGCCCAGAAATAGATTCCCGACAACCAGTTCGGAGCGTCCATCACGTAGGTCTTGCCGCTGGCCTCGGTCTGTGCAACCTTGATGAAGTCAGCCCATGTATTGATCTCGGTGCTGATGGCCTGTTTGTCGTAGATCCAGCCAGTTGTGCCCCAGTCCTTACACACGCTGTACGTGTTGCCCAAGTCCCACGGCTGATTAATATTCAGCGGGTCGATATTTGAGATGTTCGGCAGGCGGCTCTTATCAAGCTCTAGCAGCATGCCGGCCTTGGCGACTTGCGGGATGTACAAGCCGGTCAGCACCACGATGTCGAAATCCGACGACGCGCCACCCTTCGTGAGTTCTTGAATGGCCTCTTCATTCGAGCTGATGATGGTGAGGCTGATGTTGCCCCAAGCCTTCAGCAACGCGGGATCGTGGTAGTCGGCCCAGCTCAACACGCTGAGATTCTTGTCGAACTCCTTCGGTGCTGTCTTTGCTGGAGCGCTGCTTCCGCACGCACTCAACGCGGCCAGCGCCGCAGCGCCTCCGCCCAGCGCAAGAAAGCGACGGCGATTGATGCTTGTCGCCAAGTGCTGCGCTGCCTCCTGTGAAAGCAGAATGCGAGTGGTGCTGTCTGAATGGCCCATATAAATCTCCCCCGTAGCAAGTGGCGTGACGATAGACCATCTCAGGGCACGCAAACGCCATGCTCCCGACTGCCATCCGAAGTGGCGGCGTACACGCCCTTCAGGGGCGTCAGCGCCGCAAGTTCGCGGCGGCCGCGGCGGCCGGGCCGGTCACGGCGTCACGGCGTCACGGATGTAGGTGCCAGATTTCGGGGGCCGGCGCCCATTGCTCGCCGTCGGGCGTGCCGGCAACTCGTTCTTGGCACGGATCGGTGAGTGCCCACCATCGCCGGGTGGCGGGATCCGCTGCCAGTGTTGCCATATCGGCGGCGTGATCGTGACCCAGGTATTCGTAATAGCCAATCAGTAAATCTTCATGGAGGAAGATCGAGTAGTTACTGATGTTTGCCACGGTGATCGCTGCACGCACCTCAGGCCACACCTCGGCGTGAAGCCTGAGGTATTCGTCACGGTGCTCAGCGCGGAGTCTGACGACGGATGCGAAACGCTGGAGGCTTGACGGTTGGTTCGACACTGCTCTTCCTGTTCTCCGCTCGAGACCCGCATTCCCGGAACCCTTCGCAGCTTGGCCTGCGGCAAACGTACGCCACAAACGTGGACTTGTCTTGAACTTCTTGGATGGATTCTGAGTTGGCACCCGTCGGCTTGGAGTCGGCGACTAGAGCCCGATCGTGCACCGCTCGCCGGGGTACGGCACACTGGCAACATGGTGGAGTCGCTAGACCCGACGCAATGGCCGACATCGGCTTCTGGGCGATGACCGATCAGGCACCCAAGACCTGCGTCGCCTGCGGTCGTGCTGTCGAGTGGCGCAAGAAGTGGGAACGCAACTGGGAGTCCGTGCGCTTCTGCTCGTCCGCCTGCCGCCAGCGAGGGGTTCGCAGTGTCGACCAGGCCCTCGAGTCGGCGATCACGACGCTGCTCGACGAACGAGCCCGTGGCGCAACGATCTGCCCGTCCGAGGCAGCCACGCTCGTGGCGCACGGCCAGGGTATTGATGACGACAGTTGGCAGAACCTGATGGAGCCGGCGCGGGCCGCTGCGCGCCGTCTGGTCGCAGCCGGCGAGGTCGAGATCGTGCAGCGGGGACGCGTCGTCGACCCGTCGACAGCCAAGGGTGCGATCCTGATCCGCCGCAGGGACCCTCGATGACGTCACTCCCGTCGCCCGGTCTGGGCCGCGTTGCGGCCGAAGCGTTTGTTGCGCAGCACCTCGCCCATCTCGCGTGCGATGGGGTCCGGGGTTCTGCATCGTTCACTGGCGGCCAGGTGGCCGCCGACTCGGCGCTCGCTGCCTTCGACATCACCGGTTACGCCAATCGCCGTAACGAGGTGTACCCGCCGTCGAGGCGTGGTGCCTCACGACTGTCGCCATACATCCGCCACGGTCTGCTGTCGCTGGCAGATGTCTGGGACCACGTCGCCGATGGGCCCCGCCGCGACGTCGAGAAGTTCCGCGATGAACTGCTCTGGCAGGAGTACGCCCGGCACTGGTATGCCCGTCTCGGAACCCAAACGCGCAACAACTTTCGCCATCGCCTCCCAGAGTCGGATCTCGCAACTGGCGTTTCGGCCGACAACGGATGGTCGCGGCGGCTGTCCTGTCTCGATCTTGCCGTGTCGGAGTTGGAACGCGACGGGTGGCTCGTCAACCAGACCCGAATGTGGCTCGCAGGCCACTGGACGGTTCGCGAGGGCCTGCGGTGGACCGACGGCGAGGACCACTTCTTTCGACATCTGCTCGACGGCTCGCGGGCTGCCAACCGACTCGGTTGGCAATGGGTGACCGCCGCCGGGTCGTCGAAGCCGTACGGGTTCAGCCGGTATCAAGTCGAGCGACGCGCCCCGGGGATCTGCATGTCGTGCGAGCTCCGCGATGCGTGTCCGATCGATAGTTGGCCCCGAGATCCGGTGTTGGAAACGATCGGGCGAGTCGACCGGATCCACGTCGCTCCATCACCCACTGTCTCGGCAGGCCCGGCGGGCGTGGTCGCCAACGAGACCCCCAACGCCGTCTGGTTGACGGCCGAGTCGCTCGGTCATCGCGATCCGGCGCTTTCGGCCAACCGCCACCTTCCGGTCCTGTTCGTGTTCGACGAACGTCTCCTGGGATCGCTGCGGTTGTCGTCGAAGCGCCTGGTGTTCATGGCCGAGACGCTCGCTGAGCTCAGTGTGGAGCACGACCTTCAGGTGTCACTCGGCGACCCGGTCGAGATTCTCGCAGACAGACAACTCGCCGTGACCTTCGCACCGGTGCCCGGCTTCCGACGGCGCGCCGAACACCTGCAGCCCGCCGAGCTGCACCCGTGGCCGTGGCTTCGCCGCCCGACCGCAGGACCGATCGAGTCGTTCAGCGCCTGGCGACGCTCGCTCGGCTGGTGATTCATTTGAGCGACGGTCGCCATCGGAAGTGGCGGCGTACACGCCCCTCACGGGCGTCAGCGCCGCAAGTTCGCGGCGGGCAGCATCGCACACATGCTGGTAGTGGGGCGGGTGGGTATCGAACCCACGACCAAGGGATTATGAGTCGACGTCGCTCCGTCCGGGTGGTGCCAGATTGTGCCATCTACCAGCGCTTTGTCCGCTGGTCAGTGCGGCTGGTGATGCCCTGTGTCGCCGTATGTCGGCGAGTTTCTTGGATGGAATCTTGGATAGACCGACCACCTTCAAGCGAGCGACAGGCCAACAACGACTCCTCGTCGGGGTCGGCGAACTCCTCGTGTCGCTCGGCGCTCCCTCGCAATGAGCCGCTCGATCGTCGACGTCGCCCCGTTGCCGACCACGCCCTCCGGAACTGCCAGGAATCTTGTGTAAGGGGCGGACGCCGATGCGCCGTTCGGTCATTGTTGAGTGGTTGGTGTGTGCTGGTGTTTGTTCGGCGGAGGGATTATGCGCTCACGGTCGCGCTTCGTGGGGGCTGGACCGTTCGAGACGTGCGGGTTGGTCAGGTGGGCGGTGTCTCGACGACGGCGATGTGGTTGCCGTCGGGATCACTGAGCATGAACAGCAGTGGGGCACCGGGAGTCTGCATGGGAGGCATGTCAATCGCTACGCCAAGCGCTTGGAGGCGGTTGAACTCGCCGATGACATTGGACGAATCGATGCCGATCGTCCCTCCGCCGGGCTGATTGCCCATGGGTGGGTTGAGCGACAAGCGGCCGGTGGATCCGGGAGGTGCCACTTCGAGCCAGCGGTTCTCGCCGTTCTCCCCGAAGCGGACATCGGCGCAGACTTCGAAGCCGAGGGTCTCGCAATACCAGGCGGTTGCCGCGTCGACATCGGCGACAGTGAACATCGTGACTCCGATGTTGGTCAGTGTGGACTCGGTTGGGTTGTTGTCAGTCATCGCTTGAGGCTATGACCCAGACCGAACAGCTGCAAGGGTTCATTCTGAGCAGCGGCTACTGTCGATGAGGTGGAGATACGGGAACTCGTTCCGGGTGGAGCCGACCTGTTGGTGGCATTGTTCACAGCTGTGCTCCCAGGATCTCCGACAGCGCAGGCTCACCAACTCGAAGAGCCTGAAGCGTTCCTTCGGGATCCGAGTTCGTTCGCGCTTGGCGCCTACATTGACGAGACGCCCGTTGGACTGGCATGGGGCATACAGATGCGCTCGCCAAGCGGACGACTCACTACCTACGTCCATGAGCTTGATGTGGATGAGAACTGGCGGCGACAGGGCGTCGGCACCGCGCTCATCACCGAGGCGATGATCCTTGCTCGCCGGGACGGCTCAACGAAGTTTTGGCTCTCGACGGGCGGACACAACAAGACGGCGCAAGCCCTGTACGAATCGCTCGGAGGAGACCGCAAGCCGCTCGGAGACGTCAACTACTGGTGGGACCTCGGCTGAGTACGGCTACAGCCCCACAGCGCCTTCATCGCGACGACGGATGGTCTGACCACCAGTGGGCAGGGCCAGTCTCTGCTGGCCACTCACGCCCACTCTGACGCGGCAGGCATCTGAGGCCACCGGCCGCCAGCTACCGCCGGTTCGAGTGCATCGGGATCTGGCACACTGAGAGGGATGCGGATCCTCCTGGTTCACAGCCCGCTCGTCGGTCCGTCGACGTGGGCGCCCGTCGCGGAGGTCTTGACTGCGTTGGGTCACGAGATCTCAGTGCCCGACCTCCGCGCCGCCGCGAAATCAGGAGACCCGCACGTGTTCATCGACGCCGCCCGAGATCGTGTGTCCGCAGGCACGGCAGTGATCGCCGGACACAGCGGTGCCGGGTTCTTCCTCCCTTCGATCGCAGCCGCCAACTCGACGTCCCCTGAGTTGCTGTTCGTCGATGCGGGAATACCGCCGACGCACGGTTCAGCGACGCCGGGCGGCGACTTCATCGATCGGCTCCGCACCCTGTCGAGCGATGGCATCCTGCCGCGCTGGTCGACCTGGTGGGGTGAGGGCGTGATGGAACGTCTCGTCCCTGACTGGGGAGTGCGCGCTCGGATCGAAGCAGAGCTGTTCGAGATGCCGCTCGAGTTCTACGAGCGGTCGGTCGAACTGCCGGACCAGTGGCACGACGCCCCGAGCCGATATCTGTTATTGAGCGAGGGCTACCGATCCGACGCCACGACGGCGATCTCATGGGGCTGGCCGACACGGGAGCTCCTTGGCGCGCACCTCGATCTCGTCAACCATCCCGGAGTGATCGCACGAAGCATGCTCGAGCTCTCCGCGACCACCCCCTGACCGCCTCATCCCGCCGGGTTGGGGACGCGCCGATGCGCCGTTCGGCGCTCGCGGATGGTGATTGGTGCTGCGCGTTCTCGGGAGAGTGTTCTGCGCTCTTGTTCAGTACGAAGTGTTGCTTCGTCAGAGCATTGCGATGCGCCTGTCGAAGTCTGCAGCGAGGTCGATCAGCGCGGCGCGGCAATCGCCCGTGTAGACCGGTGCGTGCATTGGGGCGAGCGCCTGGATGTCGAGCTCGGCCAGGCGACGGCAGGTGGCACCACTGCTCGGGTGAAGCGACAGCGAGCCGGGCATCTCGTCTTCGGCCTGCACGGCTGGCCCAACAATGTCGGCATCGGTCGTGGGAACGTAGGGTCCGTGCCATGTGAACAGATCGCCGCAGAACAACGTCTTGGTGGTGATGTCGTAGAGGACGCCGGCCTCCCACGCGTGGGGTACGTGTGGGGTGTCGAACCATTGCACGACGTGCCCACCGATGTCCAGCTTTTCGCCGTCGGCAAGCGCACGTGGCGGCCGGTCGGCGAGATCACCGATTGACACCATGCACCCGATGAAGCCTTGTACGACACTGGCTTGTGGTGCTACTGCCAACCATTCGTTCATCGATCCTGACTCGTCTGCTTCGACGTGACCGAAGCTGACCCACCGGATCGTTTCTGGTGCAACGACGGTGGACACCCCAGCGGCTACGAGCGGGAACAACCCACGCATTCCGGTGTGGAACAGCAGCGGTTCCGCCGCTGCGATGAGGTACTGGTTGAAGGCGACCGGTGCGTCGGGGACCACCGTGGTCAGTTGATGGATGTCGAGTGCTACCTCGGTCACTCTCGTCTGGGTGTCCATCAGAACGGCACCGCAGTGGCGAGCAGGCCCGTGCGTTGCGACTCGTGTGCTGGCGGACGACCCGAGAGCGTTCGGCACATCTCGATCGCGTCGATGGTGACGTGCTCGCCGCTGCCATCTCCGGCGATGAAGTCGCCGCCGGCGGGGCCGGTGAGGGTGAGGGTGAACGGCTTGTTGTAGCGGCGCGCTAACTCTGCGACGACGTCGGCGACGATGCACCCGTCGTGCGCCGCAGTGAGTTCGAGTTCGCGGCCCGTCGCTCGTGCGATGTCGATGCGGTGCATCCATGGGTCGCGCGTGAGGATTGTGTCGAGCAGGAATGCCATGCGCCACGTTTCGACCGTGCCGCCGACGTCCTGCTTCATCGGCATCTTGCGGAACAGCCAAGGGGCTTTGGCACGCCAACGTGCCGCGCGCGGACCGATCTCCTCGACCCGGGTGATGAGCTCGTCGGTAGACAGGTTGGCATGATCGGCGACCTGCCGGGCCGTCAACGCGTCGATCATCGGGCCGCCGTTACGCTTCGACGTCTTTGTCGCTGCGCCCATCGCACCGAACAGCCGTCGGAACCCAGTGAACGTAGCCATCATGCCGACGTTGTGCCCGGCAACGGCTCGGACATCCCAGAGAGGGCAGTCGGTGGGTCTGGCCCACTCGTCGGGTGCGAGCGATCGCAACTGCGACGCCATGCGTACGTACTCGGTGCGCGCCAAACTCTCGGTGCTCGAACGGGTGAGTGGTTGGATAGTGTCGACTGGTCGTGCAGTCATCATGTTGATCGCCTCCTGGTGTCGGTTTGCTTCTGCTTTTTGGTCATGTAGTCGTAGAACATCTCGACGGCATCGTCGATCAAACGAATCCACCGATCGCCGCCGGGATCGTTGGAGAGCTGCTGGTCCGCCAGGCCCGTGACGATTGCCGTGAATAGATCGACCGCAGCGGCGTCGGTGAGCCCACATTTCCGCAGATGTTGGCCGAGCCGTTCGAGGCTGCCCTGTGAGATGGCGAATGACTCCGCTGACGGCTCGAAGCCGGGAATCGTCCGCTGGAACAGCAACAAGTAGCGCGCCGCGTCGGCAGCGCAGAAACCAACGAAAAACCTGGATACCTGCTTCAGGCCGTCCAATGGATCGCTGAGTTCCTCAGCCGGCTCGGCCTCCACGAACTCACGCGCACCCTGCGCATACATAGCGTCGTAGATCGCATGCTTGGAGTCGAAGTAGCTGTACAGAGACGGCGGCTGCATCCCGACCGTGTGGGCCAAGTCGCGTAATGACAGCGCAGCAAGCCCGTCAGCACGCACCTGAACCCAAGCCGCGGCGAGAATTTCGGTCTTTGTTGCCTCTCGGCGCTCGGCGCGCCTATCACGCTTAGGTGTTACTAACATTATTAGGACTTTACGGAACTTTCGTCATCCCGTCAAGCAACTTGTGGGTTCGCCACGAGACCCAAAACGTTCAGTGAGGCCTCTTCATCGCAGACAAGACCAACATCTTGACCGTCACCGTCGAAGACCTTGTCGCCGATGCTCAAACGTGGGGCGCGCAATCAGCGGTCGCTCTCAACACGATTTCATCGCTCGCCGCTCACGTTGCGAGCGCCACCGACGGTGCCGTTGACAAGGTCGGGTTCAACGTGCCGGCCGCAGTAATCGAACGCGTTCGCAAACGAACAACACACTTTGCGTGACTGTCGCCCCGTCACCGGATGGAGCCCACGCCGAGACACAGACTAAACCGCCCCATTTCAGTGAACATCACTCCACCCAATGAGCGGCGGCCGACACGTGCGCCGATGCGCCGTTCGGGGCGGTCGAAGCGAGGGTGAGCGGCTGTCGTTCGGCGCCGTTGTTATGCGTCCCACGCAGATAAATCAGCCGTGTAACAACACGTCGGCGACGCGCGTTGCATAATTCACCGCGTGACCAGCGTTGACGCGGACGTTTCCGAGTTCCAGCCCGGCGATCAAGACGCGGTCCGATCGCTCATCTTGGCGGGTCTCGGCGAGCATTGGGGCCACATCGACGAGAGCCTGAATCCTGACCTCGCGGACATCGCGTCAACATACGGACACGGGCGAACTTTGGTCGTGCGCCGTACCGGCGAGATCGTCGCGACCGGCACCATCGTGCCGCGAGACGAGTCGACCGCCGAGATCCTTCGGATGTCGGTCGCCGCGGATCAACGCAGGTCTGGGCTCGGCCGCCTTGTCGTCGAAGAACTTCTGAGAACTGCCCGTGACTGAGGCGCGACCGCCGTGGTGCTGGAGACCTAAACGGACTGGAAGGAGGTCGTGTCGTTCCATCAGTCATGCTGCTTCGCGATCACTCACCACGAGGCTGGATCCTTCGGTGAGGACACGTGGTTGCGTCGCGAGTTGTGAGGCGCAGTCCCGACCCTGAGACCTCGGAGCCGATGCGAGGATCGGGGCGGATCCCAGGTTGGCGGGTGGCAGATGTTCCGCATGGTCGTTATGTGTCGTGTTCGAGGTTTGGTCGCGGCTGGAGTCAGTGGCGTCGGCTGACAACTCGGGAAGTCCGGTTTGTTCTCGTAGGCCGGACGGTTCAGTTCGCTCCGATTTCGGCATCGAGATCCGGCCACGCGACGCGGCGGGGCCTGCGGTGGATGCTGCTGGGTCCGCTACCAGTGTGTCGCGAGTCAAGGTGGAGGTCCCGTACGCCCCGTCCGTCAGAATGTTCGGTCCAGGGAGACAGGGTGCCTCGACGCGGAGCGCGCATCGCATGTGTCTGTTCTGGAAGTGGGTCTCCGCAGCCGGACGATTGGTGTGTCAGTTGACCGTTGGGACGGGAACGTTGCTGCGTGTGTCGGTGTAGTAGCCGTTGACGTCGACGACGAAGTGCGATGTCGAGTTGGCTGCGATGCAGAAGTCGTCGTGTTGGTACAGCTGGACGGTCGCTGCGTTGGCGACGGTCTGGCCCTTGACGAAGTTGAGGTTCGACACGACTGGTGGCGGAGCGACGATAATGGGGCAGGGCCACGCGGTCGCGAAGCCGTCCGAGGTCGGTTCGGTTACGGTCAGGTTGACGGCGACCGCGACTGCGTCGAATGGCACGCCACCATGTTGGGGGATGATCGGTTGTTGTCCGCCGGCCGGCACGGGCGTGGTGGTCTCGGTGCCGATGGCGCTTCGGCTGTCCAGCAGGCGAACGGGTGCGAGCGGTTTGAAGCCGATGGTCTCGCTGTTCGCAAACCACATGCTGATGTCGGCGAGGACGTCGGTCTGCACGGGTGAGGCGAAGCACACGGTGCCGTTGGCGGACACGGCGACCGTGACGAGGTTCGGAACTGTCTGGCCTTTGACGAAGTTGAGATTCGACACCAGCGGCTGGGTCTGGTCGCAGGGCCAGACGGTGAGGAAGCTGTCGCCGACAGGGTTTGTGACAGTGACGTTGAGGGTGACCGCCTGTGCACCATGATCGGGGACCGTGGCGTGGCCGGTGACTGTCAGCGCGAGCGGAGTGTTCGCGTTCAACGGCGCGGCGGACGGCACGCCGACACCCGATCGGGTGTCGAGAAGCCGCTCGGGTGCGATCGGCCTGGCGTGAGCGCCACCGTTGGTCTCGAACGTTCCGGAGAGATCGACGACGAAGTGCGCCGACTGCAGCGTGTAGATGCACACCGTTCGATCTGCGGAGAGTGCGGCAACGACGAGGTTCGGCACGATCTGGTCAGCGATGTAGTTGAGGTTGGATGCCTTCGGTCGGGCACTGTCGCACGGGTACACGGTTGCGAAACCTGGCCCGGCCGGTGAGACGACGGTCAGGTTGATCACCACGGCTGCCGACGAACTGCCGACCTTGTCGCCGAACGCGAGGGTCACCACGCCGTCGGCCGGAACTGGTGCGGTCCCCGGCCGTCCCTGACCGATCCGGGTGTCGAGCACGCGTACGGGCGTGATCGGTCGCAGTCCTGGCGCGGGAACCGAGCCGTACTGGTACGAGATCGTTGGTGGCAGGGCGTCGGGAACGGGGCCATTGTTGGAGAAGTAGCCGAGCAGCGACACGGTGGCTTGCACAGCCGTGCTCGCGAACACGCACGGGGCATCGGTCGGGTTGGTGAACGCGATGTAGGCGAGTCCAACGGTGTGCGTGAAGTCGTATACGACGTCGCGGCCGAATCCCTTGGCACCAGCGCAGTCATACCCGGTGATCGCTCCCGCCTGTGTCGGTGACGGAATGTCGATCTTGAGGACCACGCCTGCGGCGTCGGCGGGGATCGATCCGCGACCCAGCGTGACGGCGCCGTTGATCGTCGCGTCCGCAAGAATCTGCGGAGTGACCGCGTCGTATTGAAGGAGACCGTCCGTAGCTGACGTTGCGATCGTTGCGATCTGATCGACAACGACGTACATCGGCACCGAGGATCCGAGGCAAGTGTTGGCACCCGTGGTCACCTTGACCTCGGCGGTATCGAAGTTGGTGAACTGCAACGATGGCGGTGACGCGCCGACCGGGCTACCACAGTTGTGTAACGCGGCGGTCCCGCTGGTGGGCACGCTGGAATTGGTGCCGACGATGACCCGCACGATGGCGTTGGTTGGGAGCGCGATGTCCGAGACCAGCGGGCCGGATCGGGTGTCGGTCAAGCGAACCGGAGGCTTGAACGCGACCCTGCCCCCGCCGGCGGCTCGGACCGCAACTGGTGGCGCGCCAAGAGCGAGCGCTGCAGCGAAGACCGAGGCGGCGATGAACGATGCAGTCCGATGCATGACTGGAGATGTTAGACCGCACCTGACATCTCCTTGATATGTGCTGAATCCGTTCGATCAGCGACAGGTGCAGAACTCTTGCTCCTCGGCTACTACCAAGATCCTCCGCGCGGCCCCAGAGAGGATCAGGCATGTTCTGGAACTGTGGCCATCCACGCGCGTCTCTGACGACCGGACGTTGACGCGTACCGATGCGCCGTTCTGTATTTCCGGCAGGCGTGTCACGACGATCCTCACCGCACCCCGCACGTCCCCGCCTCACCCACCCACTCACGGATTTGCCTGAGCGAACGTGTCGAAGTTCGACCTGTTCGCGCGGCCAAATGTTGAGTTGGCCGAAGTGTGAGGGGGGCGTGGTCGATCTTCCACCGCCGTGGGGGAAAATCGACCACGCCACATCACCACTACGCGTGCTGAGCTCCATGAACGCTCGCCGAACCGGCGATATGAGCGGGTTGCGGTGGGTGTTCGTGCTTTAGAGTTCGATGCCGGGTGGTTCGATCTCGATTCGGCGTGTCGGGGTGGGGCGGACGATTGCGATTGTCTCGGTGAGCCGGTGGTGGCTGTGGCTGTAGGCGTTGTTCAGGTCCCATCGTGGTAGGGGTCCGGCGCCGCGGGTGATGTCGAAGGCGGCTTTGTGTTGCGCGAGTAGTCCGGCAGAGCGGTCCCATGTTCGGGCCGATTCCCCTGGGGTCGGGCGGCGGCCGAGCACTTGGGTGATGGTGTCGGGTTGTTCGAGGCTGGCGATTCTTGTTCTGGCGCGCAGGTCGGTGGTGAGGTGGTCGTTGATCGTGAGGAGTTCGCGTTCGAGTTGTGGTCGCTGCGCGAGCACGGCCGCAGCGTCGCGTTCGACGTTGTGGGTGTTGGCGATCTTGCGATTGAGCGCGGCGGCTTCGGCGGAGGCGTCGGCGATGTCGTTTGGCAACGTGATCACTGTGCGTCGTGCCTTGCCGATTTCGTTGTCGTGCTTGCGGCGGTGCAGCGGCCGGTCGTAGCGGGAGAGTACATTTCGAGCTCGTTGCAGCGCCGCAGCGTTTTGGGTGAGCATTTGCTCCGCTGTGGCCAGCCCCGCCATCGCGCTGTCGCGCTCGACCCCTGCGCGCCGCATCGCGGTGGCGGCGTGCTCGAGGGTGTTGGCAATCTCGAAGCGTCGTTCGACGAGTTGGCGCAGATCGTCGCTGTCGAGGAGGCCTGGTCGGTGTGGGGTGGTGTTGTTCAGTTCGTCGCGACGGGTGTGCGCGGGTT
>JBAXER010000039.1:0-25215 GCA_037140375.1 Actinomycetota bacterium | reverse complement strand
ACCAACGTGCGCGCTGTACTCATTGTTGGCCTGCTTTCGGGGCGTGTTGCGGGGTGCCTTGACCACGCATTGTGCGTGCCGATCGCGGGTTTCAAGTAGCTCCACGATCAGCTCGAAATGGTACCTTGGCGTCCTACTTCTGGAGGCCAGACATGAAGGTTGCCTTAACCGTCAACGATTACCTGCGACGCGCAAGTCAGGTGTATCCCGACCGAATCGGGTTTGTCGACGAACCCGATCAGCCAGCAGCCGGATGGGGCACCGCCACCTATCGCGAGATGGCCACTCGTTCAACGGCAATCGCCGCCGGACTCGATGCGCTCGGCATCGCCCAAGGCGAGCGAGTGGCAATGATCAGCCATAACTCGGCTCGACTGCTCACTGCGTTCTTCGGAGTCAGCGGCTCGGGTCGCATCTTGGTTCCCATCAACTTCCGCCTTGTCGCCGAAGAAGTGCAGTACATCGTGAACCACTCAGGGGCGCGCATTTTGCTCGTCGACCCTGAGCTCGAAGAGGCCATGGCATCGGTGCAGTGCGAGCGCAAGTTCATCATCGGATCCGAGACCGATGCCCTACTCATGCGCTTCGATACGCAGCCGCTTCCCTGGGAAGCCGATGAAGATGCCACGGCAACCATCAACTACACCAGCGGCACCACTGCGCGACCCAAGGGCGTGCAACTGACCCATCGCAACCTGTGGATCAATGCCGCCACATTTGGTTTGCACCTCGGCCTGTCTGACCGCGATGTCTACCTGCACACGCTGCCGCAGTTTCACTGCAACGGCTGGGGCCTCACCTATGCAGCCACCGGCGTTGGCGCTCAGCACATCATGTTGCGCAAGGTCGACGGCGCCGAGATTCTGCGACGCATCGAGCAATACGGCGTCACCATCTTGGCTGGCGCGCCAGCCGTGCTCAACATGGTTATCGAAGCCGCACGCACTTGGGACGGGCCGATTCCTGGCAGCGGCACAGTGCGTGTCGTTGTTGCTGGCGCCCCGCCACCAACCCAAACCATCGAGCTCGCTGAAACGCTGCTCGGCTGGGAATTCATTCAGCTCTACGGCCTCACCGAAAGCTCGCCGCTGCTCACGTTCAACCGTGGCCGCGCCGAGTTCGACGAGCTGACGCCAAGCGAGCGCGCCCAACGCCTTGGCCGCGCTGGCGGACCGGCGCTCGGTGTCGAAGTCGAGATCTCGCCCGACGGCGAAGTGATGGCTCGGGGCAACGTCATTATGGGTGGCTACTGGGAGCAGCCGGTCGAGACAGCAGCCGCTATTCGAAGCGGCGACGATGGTCGCGATTGGTTCTATAGCGGCGACGGCGGATTCCTCGACGCCGATCACTACGTCACCATCTCCGATCGCAAGAAGGACGTCATCATCTCGGGCGGCGAAAACGTGTCGTCCATCGAAGTCGAAGATGCCGTGTTCAGCCACGCCGAGGTCGCCGAGGTTGCCGTCATCGGAGTGCCCGACGAGAAGTGGGGCGAGCTCGTGATGGCCTTGGTAGTGAAGACCCCAGATTCCACGCTCACCGAGGCCGATCTCATCGCCTACGTGAAGACCAAACTCGCCGGCTACAAGTGCCCGAAGCGCATCGAGTTCCGAGATGTCCTCGCCCGCACAAGCACCGGCAAGCTACAAAAATTCAAGCTCCGCGAGCCCTACTGGGCCGGCCATCAAAAGGGCGTCAACTAGCCCTGCGTCCGCCCGCTGACATGGCGTTTCCGTGAAGCGTGAGCGCACGGCAACCGTGCGCTCACGCGTTACGGAGAACAACTGTGGCGAACAAAATGCTCAGGAATCAGTAAAGGTGAGCGCCGTTCGTGCCGAAGAAAGAGTATGTCCCGGTTCCGCCTGGCCCTCGCCGCAACTGCCCTTTCAACAATGTCGATCTTCTCGCTATGCGTGATCGACAGCTCAGCGCTGGCTGCCCCAGCTGCGACATATGTCGTTCGCTCGGGCGATTACCTCACCGGTATCGCCGCCAAAGTTGGCACGAATGTCAACGATCTACTGAAGCTGAACAACCTCAAGATCACGAGCGTTATTCACCCCGGCGACACGCTGTTGGTGCCCGCAAATGCAACTGCCCCCGCAGCGAAGGCGCCGAAGAAGACCCCGAAGACGCCGGCAGTAAAGACCCCCGCGGCAAAGGCTGCTGCTCCCGCCGCTGCTCCCACCGCCGCTCCCGCCGGCGCCGTGTATGTGGTGAAGCGCAACGACTCGCTCAGCGGAATCGCGCAGAAGCATGGCGTGAAGCTCTCGGCGTTGCTGAAGGCCAACAAGATGACCCTGACGAGCGTGATCATGCCCGGCTCGAAGATGATTCTTCCTGCTGGCGCAGTGGTGGCCGTCACCACGACCACCACGCCGACAACTGCTCCAAGCACCACTGCCCCAAGCACTACCGCTCCGAGCACTACGTCTCCGACGACTACCGCACCTGCCACGACGACCCCAACCACCGTGGCACCAGCGGATCAACCGCAGTCGATCACTACCTTGATCAACTACTTGCAGGCTCAGGTGGGCAAGCCATATCAGTTCAACGCCGAAGGCCCTGATGCATTTGACTGCTCGGGACTCGTGACGGCCGCCTACCGTCAGATCAAGATCTCACTGCCCCACCAGAGCTTGGTGCAGTCCACCTACGGCACGGCCGTCGATTGGAAGACCGAGCCCATCAAGGCCGGCGATCTGGTGTTCATGTATTCGTCAGCATCCCCTGGCGTGATCGGTCATGTGGGCGTGGCGGTCGATAGCAAGACATGGATTCAGTCGGCTCGCACGGGTACTCCGGTTCGGGCCAGCGCAATGCCAAGCCTCGACAAGATCCAGGCAGTTCGCCGCATCGTTCAGCAGTAAGTGGCGCTGCGGCTAGCCGCAAATGCACGCCGACTTTCACTGTGATGTGATTATTGCTGACCCATCGCAACACGCTCTTCGGCCACTGGATCGCGGTACGCGCGTCCGATGCCCTCGATGACCACACGGCGCAGCACCGAGTGATCAACAGCAAACGGCGGCGTGTAGGCCGGAGTTACCGATGCGCCGCGCTGATGACCGACCGTGAAGCCGTCGACGCCGTAGCTAAACGGCGTGGTGCGAGGGATGCGACCCTCGCCCACCGGAACGTCGTCGTAATACAGAGCGATGTCGCCGGTGAATCGACCCGTTGGGGTGAACACCACGCGTGCCGAAATGCGACCCGCCGGCAACGGCACGCTGGCCGAGATCGTGGTGATCTCCGCGCCAAGGCGATTGTTCACGTAGTGCAAACGACGGTTCTGGATGTAGACCGCGTAACCACCTGATGGACCGCCATGGCACACCAAGGCGCCATCGATATCGGCGTCAGCCGTGACGTCGAGTTCGGCGATGATGTGGAAGCCGCGGTTGCGAAGGTTTGGCGCGATGTTCTCGGGGATACTTCCGATGCCCGGGTAATACACGTAGGTGTCGTGCCGATAGCGAGTGTCGCCAAACTTGGCGGGCTGATTGTTGAGCGGCAGTACTTTGAACTGCTCGGCCTGTTGCCACCACATCTCGATCAGCTCGCGCAGCTTGTCGGGATTCTCGGCCGCCACATCGGTTGTCTCCGACACGTCGTTGGCAACGTTGTACAGCTCCCAATGATCGAGATCGAACGGAGCGTGCGAGTCGAGACCATCGCCGTAGTCGACGGTGAGCAACGGGTGGAACGCAACGGCTTTCCATCCGTCGTGATACAGCGCACGCGAACCAAACATCTCGTAGTACTGGGTGATGTGCTTTGAGGGCGCCGCGCCGTCGTTGAGGGTGGACGCAAAGCTGACACCCTCGATGGGGCTCTGCACCACGCCGTTGATTTCGGCGGGGGGCACGATGCCAATGAGTTCGAGCAACGTTGGGAACACGTCGATGGCGTGCACGTATTGATGGCGCGTTTCGCCAGTGGTGGTAACGCCCTTTGGCCAGCTGAAGATGAGCGGATCGGTGACGCCACCTTCGTGGGTCTCTCGCTTCCAACGCTTGAGCGGCGTGTTGCCCGCCCATGCCCAACCCCACGGGTAATGGTTGTACGCGTTGGGGGTGCCGAGGTCGTCGATGCGGCGCAGGTTCTCTTCGAGGCTCTCGGGCTCGAAGTTGAAGAAGTACATCTCGTTGAACGAGCCGTTGGGCCCACCCTCTGAGCTGGCTCCGTTGTCGCTCATGATCATCACGATGGTGTTGTCGGTCTCGCCGAGTTCTTCGATGAAGTCGAGCACTCGGCCGATGCAATGATCGGTGTGCTCGAGGAAGCCGGCGTAGACCTCCATCATTCGCGCATAGAGGCGACGCTCGTCGACCGACAACGAATCCCATGCAGGAATCCATGCCGGACGCTCGCTGAGCTGAGTACCCGCAGGCAGCAAACCCGACTCGACTTGGCGGGCATAGACGCCATCGCGCCACTGATCCCAGCCTTGATCGAAGCAGCCACGGTACTTGTCGATGAAGCTGCGCGGCGCCTGATGCGGCGCATGGCAGGCACCCGGGGTGAGGTACAACATGAACGGCTTATCGGGCGACGTTGCGCGGAGATCTTTCATGAACAAGATCGACTTGTCGGCGAGATCTTCGGTGAGGTGATAGCCCTCTTCAGGAGTGGCCGGTGGATCGACTTGATGGTTGTCGAACACAAGGTCGGGGTGGAATTGATCGGTCTCGCCAGCCATGAAACCATAGAACCGCTCGAAGCCGCGCCCGAGCGGCCAACGATCGCGTGGGCTACCCATGGTCATTTCAGTTGCAGGAGTGAGGTGCCACTTACCAACCGCAAACGTTGCGTAGCCGTTGCGCACGAGCACCTCTGACAAGAAGCCGTTGGCGTGCGGAATTGATGCGTTGTAGCCAGGGAATCCGGCTGCGAACTCGACGATGCGCGCCATGCCGTTGCTGTGGTGGTTGCGGCCGGTGAGCAAGCAGGCGCGGGTGGGCGAACACAACGAGGTGGTGTGAAAACTGCTGTAGCGCAAGCCGTCGCCAGCCAGACGATTGAACGTTGGCGTCGCGATGTCTGATCCGTAGCAACCGAACTGCGCGTAGCCGACATCGTCAAGCAGCACCATCACAATATTGGGTGCATCTTTTGGCGCCTTGGGTAGCTCTGGCCACCATGGCGTGGAGTCTTCGTACGTGCGCCCAATGACCCCTTGAAACTCTGCATCGGTCACGAGCTACTCCTTGCCTGAAATCGGTTTGTCACGTTGCGCAGATTAGACCGACGCGCCACGCACACCTTGCTTTGGAGTGGACCCGATCAGGGCTTGAGCTCGGTGGAGGTTGCATCGATCGACGAGTACGGCAAACGCGAGAAGAACAAATCGGCCTGACGCGCAAGCTTGTTGATGGCCACATAGTTGGCCCCAGCGCCGACCACTGCCCCAATTCCAAGCGGCAGCGCGGTGCCCAAGGCGATCGCGCCGCGCCGTGTGCCGTAGCGACGAACGACCAATCGACTCATCATGTTGTTCGCTGCGCGAAGCGTGGCGATTGAAAGCTTCGAAGGATTCACGTCGCTCAGCCCAGCGCCGAGTTCGTTGGCCACGCCGGTGAGGCCCTGACGCGCTGTGCTACCAAAGATCAACACGGCCATCACCCAGGCCTTGCGCTCGTCGACCGTGGGCGTGGGACGGCCATGCAGCGCAGCGATGGTCAAGATCAGGTCACCCGCACGGGCCGTGAACCACGAGAGTTCAACCGTGGCCGCCATCAGCGTGGCTCCGGTGCCCACCAACGGCGTAGCGGCCGCCATGCCGGCGGCAGCGCCAACTGCGGCTAGCTCACGCGCGAACGACGCCGACAACGCGTTGAGTTTCTCGGGACGGATGCCATCGGGCAACGCAGCGGCGCGAGCAACGGCTGCCTCCCACCGGGCACTCGTTGCCGTCTCAATGCCCGTCATCATCGACTTGGCAACAGCATCAGGGTCGATTGAGTTGATGCGCGCTTTGATGCTGTCGGCGATGTCTTGCATTCGACGCCCTGCAGCCATTTGTCCTTTGTATCACCGCCCGTCTCGCTCGGGGCGCCGTTGACGAATTCGACCTCGCGCGTTGTGCTCTACTTCTGACTATGACGTGGATCAAGCCAGCGGGAGCGGGAGTCGGCGCAGCAATTTTCGCGGGCCTCGCAACGTGGGTGTACCTCAGGTCGATCACTATCGATGACGGCCTTGAGGCGCTCGCGTTCTTACCCATCCTCGCAGGCGCAATGGTGGTCATCGGCGCAGTTGCCGGTTGGCGCCGCTTGCCTTGGGCATGGCCGCGCACCGCCTCGCTCGGCGCGTCAGGCATGGTCTTGATCGGTCTCTTGGCCCTCGCAGCAAAGCGAGGCGAACTGCTGCTTGCCGAGGCCTCAATTGCAACGACGGCGTTTGTAGCAGCCTTCACGATGACGGGCTCGATCATCGGGTGGAGCCTCGGAACGTGGGCTTCTCGAGGGCGCCAACCAACCCAACGGGACTAATTCGTAAACCGATCCTGCTGTGTAGTTGCGTGACGCATCGTGGTCAAGCAGACTGACCGGATGTCAATCTTCTCCGAGTCAATTCACACCCTCCAAGGCGCCGCTACTTCGTTGTCAGCATTTGAGGGCAAGACGATTCTTGCGGTGAATGTCGCCTCAAAGTGCGGCCTCACGCCTCAGTACACCGGCCTTGAGGCACTGCAAGAGAAGTACGCAGCAAACGGTTTCACCGTGATTGGTTTCCCTTGCAACCAGTTCGGCGCACAAGAGCCAGGATCAGCCGAAGAGATCGAAACATTCTGCTCAACCACCTATGGCGTCACCTTCCCGATGATGGAAAAGATCGATGTCAATGGCGACACCCGCCACCCCATCTACTCAGCACTCACCAGCGTTGCTGACGCCGAGGGTCACTCGGGCGACATCCGCTGGAACTTTGAGAAGTTCCTCATCGCACCAAGCGGCGCCATCACCCGATTCAGCCCAATGGTTGGTCCCGGCGATGAGACACTCGTTGCCGCCATCGAGGCCAGCCTCAACGCGTAAGCAGCGAACGCGGGCACATGTCACACGGTTGAAGTGACGAACGGCCCTACTACCGCTCAGACCCATCGGCGTACCGTCAACCTCAAGTAGTTCGGCCTTCCGGCCGAATCCGTTGAGGGAGCTACATGCCGCACATGACTGAAGCCGAGTCGAACAATGCGATCGCAGATCGCCTGCCGACGGTCACTCCACTCGGTACCCCGCTCGACTGGGCGTGGCTCCGAGGGGCACCAAGCGAATGGGGTGTACGCCCCAAGCCCGGCCCTCGCGGGCTCACCATGAACGACATTTCGGTCGGCACCTACGGTGATGTTCCTGAGCACGCTGAGCGTCGCAGCATGGCTGGCCGAGGCTCAACGGTCGAAGGCGATGTACCCGACATGGGCTACATCCTCAACAAGAAGTCTGACGTCTGGGCCGACAACGTTCGCGAGCTCTACGAAGAGGCCGTCGCCCGTCAGTGGTCGGCCACCCGCGACATTCCGTGGGGAGACCTACGCGAGCTGCCATCCGATATGGAACACGCTGTGTGTCAGGTGTTCACCACGCTGACCGAGATCGAGATGATCGCTGCTGACCTGCCGGCCAAGTGGATGTGGCGGATGAACCACGACTACCTCGAAGCCAAGATGTTTTTGTGCACGCAGATCATGGACGAGGCCCGCCACGCCGAAGTGTTCCGCAAGCGAGCACTCGCCAATGGCGGCGGCCTGCTGTATTCGCGATCAAGCGGCGAGAACCTGTTGCGCTCGATTCTCGAAGCCAAGACCTATACGCAAGCAACGGCACTGCTGCATCTGCTCGGCGAGGGTTTCATCCTCGACATCTTCCGGATGGGTGAGCTGATTGCTCCGTCGCCGGTAGAGAAGAAGATCTTCCGCATGGCGATGCAAGACGAAGCACGCCACGTTGCCTACGGCACGATGCATCTTCGCTATGCGGTTGAGAACGACCCCGATGTTGCTGAAGAAATTCACGAAGCACTCGATCATGGCGAAACGTTGCTGGCCACCTTTGGCACCAACGCCGACTTCGGCTCTGCGCTGGCGTACCTGCTCGGCGGCGGCGAAGAGCACATCGAGACCAAGGGCTTCCCGCTGCAAGAAGAGATGCAACGTCATCAGTTCACGTCGTATCTCTCGCGCTGCGAGCGTGCCGGAATCAGCCGCGTCTCTCGCACCAAGCTTCCGCTCGACCTGTTGGGCATTGACCTGTCCAAGGTTCACGGCGCATCGGCATCGGCGGCCTAGATGCACACCACAACCGCAAGAGACGCAACCTCGCTCGTGTTGTACGAGCACCTTGCTCGACGAATGAATCACCTCGAGGAACACTTCCGCTTGCTTGGTGAGGCCGATATGACCGTAGCCATCGTGGTGAAAGCCCCTACATACACCTTCACCGTGCAGCTCGTCTTTGAGGAGCTGCGCTGCGAAGGTGTCGATGTCGTCACGTCAGACGAGGCGAAGCTTGCCGACTTTCAACTCGTGGGAGACCTGGCGTCGTGGAACGCGATGTTCGACGACATCGTGGCCAACGGCGCCGCTTCGGGCGATTTCACGATCAACAGCTTGGCCCTGCGCGGCAACCGCATCAGTTGCGAAGGTTCCGACCCAATGGGCCTCGACAAGTTCAGCCGTTTCAACCAGACGCTGCAAGATTTCCTTGACGGCGCAGCACACCTTGATCTCGTTAGGAGCACCACATGAACCCGCCCATTTGCTCATCGTGCAATCGACCAATCACCCGAGCCCTCGACCTGCCATACGGATGGTGGGAGTGGAGTGGCAAGCGCTACGAACTGCGCACCGCTTCACAGGGTGTCGATGTTGCGCCGTGGGTTCATGCCGACTGCATGAACCAATTACGCGATTTCCATCCTGCCGATCACACAATTCTGGCCTGACCCTCATCAACCAGATCGACGACCCGGAGATATAACTGTGAGTCATAGCGTCCTTGAGGATTTGTGCATCGGTTGTGGGGCGTGCGACTACTCGTGCCACGCCGGTGCTCTCACCAAGACCGACAGCTTTCTGGGTCTGTTCGTGATCGATCCGTTCACTTGCGACGACTGCACCGTCTGCGTCGACAAGTGTCCGGTGGAGGCCATCGTGCACGATCCCGCATGGCCCACATGCCACGGAACCGGATGCCCGCTGACCTCGCAGCGACTCGCCGATGTTGAGTGCGCGATCTGGCAACAGCGCTGCCCAAGTTGCGGGTCGACACTATGGCGCCACGACGATGGTGCCTGGGGTTGCAGCACCTGCGATCAGGGATCGAAAGTGCATTGCCCGAAAGACCGCATGTTGGCCATCACCGACAAGCCGGTGAACGCTGGTCAGGCCTAGCCAGGCAAACGCCCGGCACGTACCTCAGTTACCGAAGTCCCAGCCGTCGCCTTTTGCGTACTGACCAAGCACGTTCTTGGCAATGAGAATCTTGTGCACCTCGTCGGGACCATCGGCGATGCGTAGCGTGCGAGCGCCCATGTACATGCCGGCAAGCGGAAGGTCGTTGGAGACACCGGCCGCACCCCACACCTGAATCGCACGATCGGCGACCCGCGAATATGCGGCAGGCACAAAGATCTTGATGGCCGAGATGTCGGTGCGCGCACCCTGCAAGCCTTGGTCGATCTTCTCGGCTGCGTGAATGGTCATCAGGCGCGCTGCTTGAATGTCGATGTAGCTGTCGGCGATGAAGCCCTGCACGAACTGCTTGTCTTGCAAGAGCCCGCCGTGCACTTCGCGGCTGGTCGCGCGCTCGACCATCAGGTCGAATGCTCGCCACATCTGTCCGACTGAGTTCATGCAATGGAAAATGCGGCCGGCGCCGAGGCGATCTTGCGCGGCTTGGTGTCCCTCACCAACGCGGCCCAGTGCGTTGGCCACGGGAACGCGAACGTTTTCGTAGCGAACTTCGCAGTGGTCGCTCTCGGAGCGACCCCATACGCCAATGCCGCGCACGATGTTGACGCCCGCCGTTGCTGTAGGAACGATGATCTGCACCATCGGGCCAACCCGAGTGCCTTCTTGACCTGGCTCAACAACGCGACACATCACGATGAAGAAGTCGGCGGCAATGCCGTTTGAGGTGAACCACTTGTGACCGTTGATCACGAAGTGATCGCCATCGACAACTGCGTTGGTCGTGATGGACCGCGGATCAGAGCCGGCGTTATCGGGCTCGGTCATCGAGAAGCCCGACTCGAGCGTGCCATCGATGAGCGGCAGCAACCACTGACGCTTTTGCTCTTCGGTGCCGTACTTCACGAGCACCGACTGATTACCCGAGTTAGGCGCGACCACACCGAACAACGACGCGGCGCCCATTGCATACGCGAGCACTTCGTTCATGTAGGCGTGAGCCAAAAAGTCGAGGCCCATACCGCCGTACTCGGCCGGAAGGTGCGGCGCCCACAGGCCCGCCTTCTTGACCTTGTCTTTGATGTCGGCACGAAGCTGCAAAACCTCGGTGCGATCGCTGAACGATTCGTCGGCACGACGCTCAGCCCAGAGCCGACCCTCGTTGGGCAAGATGTCGTTGTTCACGATTTCGGCGGTGCGCATACGAATGTCGTTGATGCGCTCGTCGATAGTGCTGATGGGTTTGCAATTCATCGTCATGTGGGGGTCCTTGGGTCGTTCGTTGAATACAGGTGCGGTCAGCTGAGCGCTGGCGCCAGATCGAATCGGATGGGCAGTCGCTTGAGGCCCCCGACAAACACGGTCTTCATCAGCGCCGGGTCGCCATTGAGTTCGACATGACGCAAGCGTGGCAACAGCTCGGCAAAGAGTGCCTTGAGCTCCATCCGGGCCAACATCGCACCCAAGCAGTAGTGCACTCCGAAGCCGAACGAGAGGTGCTTGTTAGGGCTGCGGCCGATGTCGAAGGTGTATGGGTTCTCAAACACGTCTTCGTCACGGTTGGCCGACGGATACGACAGCAACACCGATTGGCCGGCCTTGATGGTGCGACCGCGGAGTTCGTAATCGACAGTGGCCGTGCGCATGAAGTGTTTCACCGGAGTGGTCCAGCGGATCATTTCGTCGGCGGCAGTAGCCATCAGCGAAGGGTCGGCCTGAAGGCGTGCCAACTGATCGGGATTCTGGATGAGGGCCAGCATTCCGCCCGCCATCGCCGACGACGTGGTGTCGTGACCGGCTGTTGCCGCGATGATGTAATAGCCGATGGTGTCCATCATCGCGAGTGGGTCACCATCGACAGTTGCATTTGCAATTGCCGAGGCAAGGTCGTCGGTGGGCTCAGCGCGGCGCGCTTCGGTGAGCGACGAGAAGTAGATCAGAAAGTCTTGAACCACTGCGAGAAGATCGGCGGGGTCGCCACCGCGCTGCATTTCTTCGTCGGCCGAGCCGAACATCTCTTGGGTGAGCTTGAGCATGCGGTCGTAGTCGGACTCGGGCAAACCAAGAATGGACAAGATCACGTTAAGCGGCATCTGCATACACACGTCGCGAGCGAAGTCGCATTCACCGTTGAAGTCGAGCATGCGATCCACAAAGCGACGGGCGAGGCCGCCGAGCTGGCCATCGAGCTTGGAGAGATTCTTCGGCAGGAACCACTCGGAGGTGACGCCACGTAGTTTGCGATGCTCGGGCTCATCGACGTGGATGAGCGTGCGAACCAGGTCGCCAGCTTCGGCGCGGATTCGGTCGTCTTCGGCCGTGCCCAGCAACGGCCGAGGCGCATTCAGGAAGATCTGATGCTTGGTCTCAATCTCGAATACGTCGGCGTGTTTGGTGATGGCCCAAAACCCGTTGAAACCGAGGCCTTCGCCTTCGACCCAGTGCACCGGATCTTCCTTGCGCAACAACGCACACGAGGCCTCGAAACGGGCCTCATCGGCGTAGGCAGTGGGATCGACAAACACGTATCCGGCAAGCTCAGCCATCTCGTTCATAGGGCCTCCTGAGGTTCAGCTAGCGAGAGTCTCGCCCTGATGAGATAACGAATCCAAACCGGTCGGCACGTCACATGAAACCAAAGCTGCGTATTGCCGAAACATTCCCGAAACATGCGCCGCGTATGTTCACCCGGTGGGCTGAGGGGCCCATTGCAATTTGGAGGAATCGTGGATTCTGGAAATGTGACGTGGATTCTGGTCAGCGGCGCGCTGGTGCTGTTTATGACACCCGGTCTGGCCTTCTTCTACGGCGGCATGGTGCGCTCGAAGAACGTGCTCAACATGTTGATGATGAACTTCTGGTGCATCTTGGTCGTGCCGCTGTTGTGGGTCGTTGTGGGCTACTCGCTCTCGTTCAACGGGAAAGGCTCGATGCTCGGCAACTTCGGCCGAGCGTTTGGTCGAGGGTTCGATTTCGGCGGCATTGAGCCTGCCGTGATGATCTTCTTAGCGACGTTCGCAGCCATTACTCCAGCGTTGATTTCGGGCGCCGTGGCCGACCGAATGAAGTTCGCCGCATGGGCCATCTTCGTACCCATCTGGAGCCTGCTGGTCTATGTGCCGGTCACCTATTGGGTCTTTGCCCCCAACGGTTGGTTGAAGGCGCGAGGCTCGCTCGACTTCGCTGGCGGAACCGCAATCCATGTGAACGCCGGCATCGCCGCGCTGGCCATGATTTTGGTGCTCGGCAAGCGCAAGGGTTGGCCACGCGATGGCGCTCCCCCACACTCGATGCCACTCGTGATGTTGGGCACCGGCATCTTGTGGTTCGGCTGGTTCGGCTTCAACGCCGGCTCGGCCCTAGCCGCCAACGGCGTCGCCGTGCAGGCGTTCATCAACACGTTCCTCGCCGCATCGGCGGCGGGTCTGGCATGGGCGCTTGTCGAGCGCATTCGTAACGGGCACTTCACCAACCTCGGGGTGGCCTCAGGCATCGTTGCTGGCCTCGTTGCCATCACCCCCGGCTGCGGCTACGTCACCTCGATGTCGGCAATCGCCATCGGCCTCATCGCTGGCGTTGTCTGCTCGTTCGCAATCGGCATGAAGTTCAAGTTTGGGTTCGATGACTCGCTCGACGTAATCGGCGTGCACCTTGTGGGCGGCCTCGTGGGCTCGCTGCTCATCGGTTTCTTCGCCGACCCAAAGGGGCTGGGATTCGACTTCACCCCCGGATTGTTCTTCGGCGGCAACCTGCAGCTGCTCGGCGAGCAGGCACTCGCTAACGGTGTCACAATGGCGTATTCATTCGTCGTCACATTCGCGATCGCCAAAGCTCTGAATGCCACGATGGGCATTCGCGTTACGGCCGACCGCGAAAGCGAAGGCCTCGACGTGACCGAACATGTCGAGACCGCATACAACAACGCTGAGCGCACTATGGGCCGCTCACACTGATCGGGGAACAGCTATGAAACTCATCACAGCAATCATCAAGCCGTTCAAACTCGACGATGTGAAAGCCGCGCTCAAGGCGATGACCGTCGAGGGCATGACCGTTACGTCGGTCGAAGGCTTCGGCCGCCAGGGCGGCCACACAGAGATGTACCGCGGCGCCGAGTACCAAATCGACTTCATTCCGAAGATCAAGATCGAGGCAGTCGTTGCTGACCACGATGTGGCGCGGGTCGTCGAGGCAATCGTCGAGGCAGCGCGTACCGACAAAATCGGAGACGGCAAAGTGTGGATCACGCCCGTCGAAGGAATCGTGCGCATTCGCACAGGCGAACGTGACGACGACGCCATCTAGAACGTTCACCCAGCACACCACGGCGCTGCGCTGATATGGCCTTCGCCGCGCTCGACCGAACAGAGCTCTTTGCCGACACCACCCTGCGCGGCGCCGACTTTGCCAAGGCCCACGCCGCCGTTCTCGACCGGTGGTTGGTCAGCATCTTCGATGAGATCTTCGAGCGCGAACGCGGCGTAGCACTGGTCGCTACCGGCGGTCACGGACGAGCCGAACTGTGCCCATTCAGCGACCTCGACCTGTTGTTGCTGCACGACGGCGAACTCAACCCCGACCTCGCCCAACAGTTCTGGTATCCCCTGTGGGACGCAGGCCTCAAGGTGGGCCATGCGGTGCGTTCGTCACGCGACACACTGCTGCTCGCCGACACCGATCTCGCCACGGCCACATCGCTGTTGTCATTGCGACGACTCGCTGGCAACATCGATCTCAGCGACAGCCTCGCGGCCGCGGCGCGGTTCAATTGGAAGAAGGGCGCCAAGAAGTGGCTGCCGCAACTCGCTGACGCAGTCGAAGCGCGGCACACCACCTCTATCGATGTCGCCTATGCGCTTGAGCCAGACCTCAAAGAGGCTCGCGGAGGTCTCCGCGATGTGCACGCCATCCAATGGTCGCTCGCCGCGCTCGATGCCGACAGCGGCGAAGCATTTGACCAACTCGCTGTGCCCACCGGCCACCAGATCGGCCGCCAACAACTGGTGCAGCACTACAACACGCTGCTGGCCGCTCGCGTCGAGCTGCATCGCGCAGTTCGTCGACCCGGCGACCGACTTCACTTGCAGAACCAAGACGAAGTAGCCGCCCGACTCGACGACGACAACGCGGACCTGTTGATGGCCCGAATCTCATCGGCGGCACGCTCTATTGCGTGGGCATCAGACGAGCACTGGTTCGACCTGCGCCGAGACCTCGCCGGTCGCTTCTCGCGCGGGCGTCGGCGTCGCCACATCGGGCAGGGCATGGACATGGTCGATGGCCGCGTCGAGCTCGCCGACAACGCTCCACTCGATGAGCTCTCCGTGCTGCGAGTTGGTGTTGCTGCTGCCACCGAGCGGGCCCGCATCGGACCCACCACGCTCACCCGTTTGCATCAGGCACGCGACATGGCGCTCCCTTGGTCGGCCGAAGCGCGTGAGCTTTTCGTGGCCCTGCTGGCCCGCGGCGACGATGCCGTACCGGTGATCGAGACGCTCGATATCTCAGATCTGTGGTGCCGTCTGCTGCCCGAGTGGGAACCCAATCGGTGCCGTCCGCAGCGAAACGCGTATCACCGCTTCACGGTCGATCGCCACCTGCTCGAAGCCGTCGCACGCGCCGCCGATCTCTGCGGTCGCGTCGAACGACCCGACCTGTTGCTACTCGGCGCGTTGCTGCACGACATTGGCAAGGGCTACCCCGGCGACCACACCGTGGTGGGCATGACACTGGTGCACGACATCGCTCAGCGAATGGGCTTCAACGACGACGACACCCAGACCTTGGTGTTGCTGGTTGAGCATCATCTGCTGCTACCCGACATTGCCACGCGGCGCGACCTCGACGACCCGGCAACCATCCGCTGGGTAGCCGCTTGCTCGGGCACCATCGAGCGCCTCCGTCTGCTGAGCGCACTCACCGAAGCCGACTCGATCGCCACAGGTCGCTCGGCGTGGGGCGCATGGAAGGCTGGCCTCGTGTCCACCCTTGTCGATCGCGCTGAGCACGTGCTCGATGGCGGCGAAGTAGCCGACGTCACTACGTCGTCCGAACGACTGGCCGTGAACTCCGAACTCATGGCGCGCTACTCGGCTGGCTCGACCCCGCTCATCATCACCGAAGGCAACGAACTCACGTTGGTGTGCGCCGATCGGCCTGGCCTCTTCAGCCGAGTGGCCGGCGTCATTGCGGTATGCGGACTCGATGTATCGGAGGCTTCGGCGGCTGGCGAGAACGGCATCGTGCTCGATCGATTCAGAGTCACGTCGGCGTTCAGCAAAGAGATTTCGTGGACCAAGGTCGAGCGAGAGTTGCTGCGTGCACTCAACAGTCGCATCGCTATCGAGTCACGCCTCGCCGATAGAGCGCGCAGCTACCGCCGCCCGGTTGAGGCGCCGCATTTCCTTGAGCCAAAGGTGCGCGTGCTCAACGAGGCTTCCGAGAACTACACCGTCATCGAGGTCACCGGGCCCGACAGCATCGGCTTGCTCTATCGACTCACCCGCACCATCGCCGATCTCGATCTCGATATCGCCAGTGCAAAGGTGACAACGCTGGGCAACGACGTGGTCGACGCGTTCTACGTGCGCGATCAGCAGGGCAACAAGGTGACCTCACGCGAAGATGTCGCCGAGATCACCCTGGCGCTCAGCCACGCACTCGTTCCGACGTCGACCAACAACGCCTAGCGCTCAATGTGTTGGCGCTGCTGAAGGCGCGCCGTGACGAAGTAGTGCACACGGTTACCAACGTTGACAGCGTGGTCACCAATTCGCTCATAGAAACGAGCCACCAACGCCAACTGCATCGCGACCTGCAGATCGATTCGTCCCGCCGCTTGGCTCTCGAAGATTGCGTTGAGAAACTGCCCGTGCAGATTGTTGAGATACACGTCCATGTCGTCGAGAGCCGACGCCTTCGCGGCATCGTTGTCGATAAACGCATCGATGGCAGCTACGTGCAGGCGGGTCGCCTGCGAGCCCAGCATGGTGATGATGTGGCCCAGCCGATGATCAAACGAGTGCCCGTAGATGCGCCGGGTCGCCTTACAAATGTTGGCGAGCAGATCGGCGGACCGCTCGATCTCGGCGACGATCTGCATAGCCGACACCACTTGGCGCAGATCGGCTGCGACCGGAGCTTGCAGTCGCAACACGTCGATGCATCGGTGCTCGATGGCCTGCGCTGCCGCATGAAAGTTGGCATCGGATTGGATGATGTATCCGGCACCCTCGAGGTCGGCGTCGAGCAGCACCCGCGTGGTCCGCGGTATTGCTTCGACCAACGACGCCGCCATCTCTAACACCGCAGCACGAATGGCTTCGAGTTCTTGGTCAAAAGCCCAGCGCCACTTCTCCATCAGCCGAAGCGTCCGGTGACGTATTGCTCGGTGCGTGAGTCGCCAGGGAACGAAAAGATGCGATCAGTGCGGCCGTACTCGACAAGTACACCAGTAGGGCGGTCGTTGTCGGCGTTGGCCTCGGTGCTGAAGAACGCCGTGCGGTCGCTGACGCGAGCGGCTTGTTGCATGTTGTGGGTGACGATAATGATCGTGAACTGCTCTTTGATCTCCTGCATGAGATCTTCGATACGCGTCGTTGCGATGGGGTCGAGCGCCGAGCATGGTTCGTCCATCAAGATCACGTCGGGCCGCACCGCAATGGCTCGCCCGATACACAGACGCTGCTGTTGTCCACCTGACAACGCGAGAGCCGACGACTTCAAACGGTCTTTTACTTCGTCCCACAACGCTGCGCCACGAAGCGACGTTTCGACAATCTCATCAAGCTCGGCTTTGTTCTTCATCCCGCCAAGGCGCGGCCCGTACGCGACGTTGTCGTAGATGCTCTTGGGAAACGGGTTGGGCTTTTGAAACACCATGCCGACATGGCGGCGCACCTGCGTTGCCGAGATGTCGGGGCCGTACAGATCGAGGTCGTGGTATTGAACGCTGCCGCTGACCTCGGCACCCTTGATCGTGTCGTTCATGCGGTTGAAACAGCGCAACACCGTGCTCTTGCCGCATCCCGATGGGCCGATGAATGCGGTGATCTCGTTGGCGCGAATGTCGAGGTTGACATCGCGCACTGCGGTGAACCCCGAGTATGAAACCGACAGGTCCGTGACCTGAAAAACAAGTCGTGCAGCAGTTGGAGCAGCCGACCCCTGCACCGGAGACACGCCCAGCGGGGCATCGGGGGCCTGCTCAATTGCTGGCACGTTGTCGGTCATGACGTTGAGTTCTTCGCGAAGCGGCCCGACAGGGCGCGGGCAACAAACGTGAACATGAATGCAACGATGATCAGCGTGAGCGCAGCACCCCACGCACGCTCTTGCGCGGTGGGGAAACTCTCTTTGGCATTGGCGTAGATCTGCAACGACAACGACGTGTTGGTGCCTGAGAACGGATTCCAGTTGGTGCGTTTCGCGGCGCCGATCGTAAAGATCAATGGGGCCGTCTCGCCGGCTGCTCGAGCAACTGCCAGCAACGAACCACTAATGATGCCCGACGCTGCGCGAGGGATGACAACAGTGAGCGTGGTGCGGCTTGTGGTGGCACCCAGAGCGAGGCTTGCGTCGCGCAGGTTCTGCGGAACCAAGCGCAGCATCTCTTCAGTAGAGCGCACCACGATGGGCAGCATCAGACATGCGAGCGCCAACGCTCCGCTGAAGCCGTTGAGTCCGTCGACACCGCGAGGAACCACCCAGAACACGTAGATGAACAAGCCCATCACGATGGATGGCACACCGGCCATCACGTTTGAGAGGAAGCGAAGCGTGCGAGCAAACAGCGAGGTCTTGCCGTATTCGTTGAGATACACAGCGCCAGCGATGCCCAATGGAACGGCAATCACCGTGGCCGTTGCGGTCGCCACAAGTGTGCCGACGATGGCGGCCTTCATGCCCGGACCAGGGCGGCGCGGCGACAACTGAATGTCTTTGGTAAACCACTTGGGGAACTCGCTGGCCACGATGGACCAGCCCTTGCTGACGACGGTGGCCAGCACGAGCAACAACACCACAGCAACCACAGCAACCGACATGCCCATCAGCGTCGTCATCACAGTGTTCTTGACGCGACGCGGTCTGCTGACCGTGGTGAGATCGGTGAGCAGCGGCGAGATTGACGCTGGGCTCGTCGAGGATTCGAACACTGTGGTCACGACTCGCCTCGCATGCGCTTCATGGCTCGGTTCACCACAAACGTGGCGATGAAGTTGACGAGCAACGTCATCAGGAACAACGTGAGGCCCATTGCGATGAGCGCGCTGCGCTTGGTGTCGCTGGTGGCCTCGCCCCACTCGAAGGCAATGACCGATGGCAGCGAATCGCCCGATGAGAACAAGTTGGCGGTGATGGCCGGCGACGAGCCAATTACCAAAGCCGCTGCGATGGTTTCGCCCATTGCCCGGCCAAGTCCGAGCATCACGGCGCCCACGATGCCGCCAGCCGAATGGGTGAGCACTGCACCGGTGATCATCTCCCAGCGCGTGGCGCCAAGCGCTAGGGCGCCCTCGCTGTCGGTGGGAGGACACGTCAAGATGACTTCGCGTGAGATAGAGGTGATGATCGGAATGATCATCAGCGCCAGGATCAAACCCGCTGTCATAAACGTACGGCCGGCCGAGGCCTTGCCGAAGATGCTTCCCAGAATTGGGACGCCATGCGACCATGAACTGATTTTGGTAAACACCGGCACCAGTTTGGGTGCCAAGAAAATGATTCCCCAGAGTCCGAACACCACCGAGGGCACGACCGCCACAAGGTCGGTCATCGCGACAAGAGGACGTTTGAGCCAACTGGGTGCAACGTGGGTGGTGAAGAGTGCGATGCCGAGGCTCACCGGCACTGCGAGCACAACAGCGATCAGCGCGGTCACGGCGGTGCCGTAAATGAAGCTGAGTGCGCCAAAGACGTCGTCGGCAGGCGCCCAGCGACGCTCGGTGAAGAAGCTCAAGCCTTCGGTGCGAAAGGCCAGCGACGACTTGCTCGCAATGGTCCACGAAATGAGCCCGAGGATCACTGCAATCGCGGTGCCACCCATGAGCGTTGCCCCGCGGAATGTGCGGTCAGCGAGTCGTTTGTTTCCCTTGAGGTCATCGAGAGTGACAGCCATTCGTACCTTCCTGCGCCTGCGCTAACGCGATCATATGACACCACAAACCTTCGCCAGAACGACCACGAGACCGGGCCCATACGGACCCGGTCTCGCTGACGAATTCAGTGCAATCAGGCGCCGATTTTGGCGATGTTCTCGATGGCCTTCAAGCGCAAGCTCTCGGGCAGTGGTGCGAAGTCGATGGTTGGGGCAAGTGTCTGACCCTCGTTCAACAGGTAGGTCAAAAAGCCACGGATTGCCTCAGCCTTGGCAGGATCTGCCTGGGTTGTGTAGGCAATGATCCACGTCTGTGCAGCGATTGGGTACGCAGCATCGCCGTCGGCCCAACCCAAGAAGTAGGTGAGGTCGTCCTTGATAGTTGCACCCTCGGCGGCGGCTGATGCGCCTTCGAGCGTTGGTGCAACGAACTTGCCAGCCTTGTTCTTGACCGAAGCAACGGTGAGGCCGTTTGCCTTGGCATCGCTGAGGTCGACGTAACCAATGGCGCCGGTGGTGCTCTTCACGAGCTGTGCGACTCCGCTATTGCCGTCGCCAGCCTGTGTGCCTGCTGGCCACTCGACTGTCGAACCGCTACCGAGTGCCCATGTGCCGCCGGCATCTGGGCCAACAGCAGCCTTGAGGAACTTGGTGAAGTTTTCGGTGGTGCCCGAACCGTCGGCACGACGTGCGGCCACGATGGCCTGATCTGGCAGCGTCACGCCTGGGTTGTCGGCGGCGATTGCGGCGTCATTCCAGTTGGTGATGGTGAGCTGGTAGATGCCAGCGATGGTGGCTGGCGACAACTGCAGGGTGTCGACACCGGGCAGGTTGTACGACATGGTGATCGGGGCGATCACAGTCGGCACGTAGACAAACTCGCCGCCGGTGAACTTGGCGATGTCTTCGGCCTTCACGACACCATCGGTGCCTGCGAAGTCGACGACCTTTTCCTGCAGGTCTGAGCGACCCTTGCCGGAGCCGCCGCCGCCGTATTCGACGGTGAGGTTCGGTGCCGTGGTGGCCAGGTTGGCAATGGCTTCGTCGTAGAAGCTCTTCGGGAACGTTGCACCGGAGGCGACAAGCGAGCCCGACAGTTTCGAGTAGTCGAGACCTGCGACCGTGGTCGTGGTGCCCTCGGCGACCGTAGTAGATGATTCCGCGGTGGTGTCTTTGGTGCTGCTGCTTGAGCAAGCGGCGCCGATGAGTGACAGTGCGAGGATGCCAACGACGGCACCTGTACGCCTTCTTGAAGTGTTCACGTGTTTGCTCCTTGATTGGGGGAAGTAAGCAACCTCAACGGTAGGTAGCGAAGGTGGCCGTCGATCCCCGATCAGATGAACAGAAGGTAAACAACACCCAAACTTATGGGATCCGCCTTGCATTTGGTGAGTCGTTCATGGCAGACCGCCTCCGCCGCCGTACACGCAACACGATGGCCACCACCAGCAGGCTGAGGATCGCCAGTAAGACCGATATAGGCGGAGCGAACGTGGTTCCCTTGCCCGTCGCAACTTGCACAACTCCCAGATCGGTCACACGCGAGACCTGCACCGCTACCGAGGTGAACACCATCATCGCTGAAGCCACACGCGCTACATCGGTGCTCAACGTGATGGTCTCGCCGGGAAGCAGTTCGGGCACGGCGCCCAACGGAGCCGTGCGCTCGGCGATACCGAACGGACCCTTCATCGTGACATCGGCCGTACCGACAACGCGCACGTTGCCTCGGTTCGTGATGTCAACAGAAACCTGGCCAACACCGCTTGCGGGGTTCAACGCGTGCCGATAGGTGGTACGCACATTTGAGACCGCGAGGTCGACAACTACGTCACCGGCAACTCGCACAACAAGGCGAGTGCCAACGCGACGATCGAGCGTGACCGTTTGCTGACCTGGCTCAGACGCAACGCCCTCATTGCTGGTCATCACGGCACCAACATGGTCTCCAGATCGAACAGCGTCGGGCACGCGAATTTCGAGCGCCACGGTTGTCTGAGTGTGGGCAGCAACCACTACTGAGTCTTGAGCGAAGGTGACCCACGAGCCAACATCACCAGAAAGTTGCTCGTCGGAGAGATATTCGATTCGACCGTCGTCGTTGTTCACCGCATCGACTCCAGAGAGACGAAAGGTTTTCGCAGTGTCACCGAAGTTCGACAACGTGACAGCGTCGCGGATGGCAGTGCCTCGTTCGGCCGCAAACGAAAACTCGGTGCGCTTGGGCCCGCCGACAAGAACGGAGTTCGCCTCGGGGGCGACAGACCAGCTATCGATCGCGTCCTGAGACAACGTGCTATCGATTGGTGCCGACACCGGCTCCGGCAATGGCTCCGGGGCGCTGGCGTGCGCTGATGCGCCCGAAGCCAGCAGCGCGCCGATAGCTAAGCTCACGAAGATCTTCGCGACCACGTTGCTCACTGTGCAGCGGCGACCAGCTGATCGGCATCGGCATTGCCAGCTCCGACAGGTGCCCGATCAGCGAGCGCCGGATCGGCAAAGGCCGGATCGACCACTGGTGCAAGGGCCGCCCGACGCCGCATCCGCGAGCGCATCACGAGGTACGCCACATCGGCGATGAGCACGGTCACGAACAAGATCAGCAAGAGGGGACGATGACGCGTGGTCAGCGGCGTGGTTACCGTTGGCCCGGCACCTGACGCAGCAACACGCCACTCGAAGCTGCCAAGTGTGGGCGCTGGCACGCGAACGGTGACAACTTGCTGCCACGTTTGTGCTGGCCCGATCTCGCCCGGATCATCGAGTGCCAGGGTCGCCAGTTGGTCAGTGGCAGAGCGTCCGACCCAACCAGACAACTTGACCCTACTCAGCGGCTCTGTCTTGAGGTTCTTGACCGTGACGGTGACCTCATACTTCACTGAGCCGCCAAGGTTTGATCGTGCCCAGCCAAAGAGGCCATCGCTCATCACCCGGGTACCAATGCTGACCGCGAGCAGCGGGTCATCAGGATTGGCGGCCTCGATGACGCCCTCGACCGGGTGGTCGGTGATATCCAGAGGAACGACGGCTACCTCGTCGTTGGTGGTGCTTGACACACGAACGACGCACGGGCACGGAACCGGCGGGGCGCCGACGGGTATAAACGCAAATGTGGGCGAGTCGGTGCGGCTCATGTGCACGCCTTCGCTGGCGGCCATGTCGCAGTCGGATGATCCGCGCCGGGCCTCGTTGCCACAGATCGAAATCGAAACGAACGGCGCTTTGAACCCATCGAGCGTGAGACGAATCTGCTCACCAAGAGCAACCCGAGGACGATTTACCGTGACGATTGGACTGACGATGGACGATGAAGCACCCGCGGTTGAGGCAGGGAGCATGAGTGCGAGCGCGCCGGCAACGGCGAATATCGCCGAAGACAACAAGGCGCGCGATCGAGTGTTCACCGCGACTGATGCTCGAGTTCGCGGCTGGCTGCGCCAGTGCCGCCGTGAGCGGAACCATCGGAGTCATCGATTCGACGTCCGCGTGCGCGCACTGCAAGGACGGCCAAGGTAAGCGCGAGCAAGGCCAGCAGAAATGCGAGCGGAGGAGCAAACGAAATCGCACTGCCTTCGGAGCTGCCGGGCTTATCGGCGCCCTTACGCTCGAGGCGAACGGTGGTGAAGTCGAACAACAGCGCCGGCACTTTGGCCACCTCTTGGGTGAGCGTCACCTTCTCGCCGGGCAGAAGCTCGGCGATATCGGGCAAGGTGACTTTGCGCTCGCCGATTCCGAATAGTCCGCCGACCGACACCGTTGGGGTGCCGCTCATGCGAATGTTGCCGCGGTTCTCAATGGTGAACTTCACAGTTGCTGACCCGGCGAGCGGGTTGGTGGCCTGATGGTACGTACTGTCGACATTGGCGACAGCGAGATCTGAGTTGATGGTGCCGTTGACGCGGATGTACAAGCGCGTGCCGGTGCGGCGATCGAGGGTCAAAATGTTGCCGGACTCGCCGGTACCGATGGTTGGGCTCGATGCAACGACGGCGCCCACATGGTCGCCTGGCACTGCATCGACGGGCACCTTAATGACCATCTGGATGGTGGATGCTTTGCCAGGAAGCACGGTGATGTATTCCTGATCGAACGTGACCCACGTGCCTACATCGACTGGGGGCTTGGTGCCTTCGAGCGTTGCGAACTGACCCTGCTCATCGTTGTACGCGTCGGTGGCATACACCTGAAAGGTTTCGGTGACATTGCCATAGTTGAACACGGTGACTGAGTCCTTGATGAGCTCACCGGCGTTCGAGAAGTACGAAAGGTTGGGACGGTTGTTGCCTGCACCTGGGGTGAGGTCGCTGCCGCCCGGCGAGAGCTGCCAGCTCTCAATAATCTGAGGGTCAGACGGCCCAATCGGCTGCGCTGACGAATCAATCGGGGAAGGCACTGGCGGCGCCACAGCGGCGGCCGAGCCGTGGGCCAGAGCCGGAGACGCAGCAAAGGCCACCGCTACGGCGGTGGCCAGCAAGACCGAATGTCGTCTGATTTTCATGGTGTGGTGTGTCGCCTTCGGTAGCAGTCTCTGGCGGTGGTGTGAGGCGGCCGAAGCCACCCCACACCACCATCACAGTTTGGGGATTACTTTATGTTGTGTTTCTTCTGAATCAGAGTGCTGAGATGGTCAGCGTTGCTGAGTACACGCCGTTGTTGGCGGTCACTGGGATCAGCAGCTTGAGGCGAGCATCGAGGTAAGCGATACCCAAGCCCTGGTTTGCAGCTGCCGTGGCGAGCGCCTTGTCGGTGGTGAGACCAGTGGTGTACGCAGGGGCAACGGTTGAACCAGCAACAACTGTCTGGTCGTAGCCTTCGAGCGTGGCAGTTGAGTCCAAGGTCTTGACCGGGGTCCAGCCGAGGTAGTTGCCGCTGAAGGTATTGGCGCCGCTGGCGAAATCGGTGACCTTGCCGTTGACAACCCAACCTGCGTCGGTGTCACGGGTGTCGACGATTGCGACCTGGCTGATGCGACCATCGACCTTGAAGTACTTGCCGGCTTCGCTGCCCGAGGTGATCAACTTTGCGATACCCAAGTTGAGTGCGCAATGCGTTGGGTATGTGGGGTTTGGCACTTCGATGGCATCGACTGGGTATGGGTACTGGCTGAACGCTGGGTCAACAATCGAACGACCGTCGTTGATTGTTGGCGCAGTGCCGGTGCCCGAGGCTGGCAAGGCTGGGAGCGCTACATCGAAACCGAGCGAGGTTGGCTCGATTGGCAACGCACCGTACTTGGCGCAGGTCTGGGTGAGCACCAAGCCGCCGACTGGGCGGGTAACCGTGATGTCCTGGGTCACTGTTGTTGCCGACACAGGTGATGCCGAGGTGCTCGCCCCGAGGGCGAACAATGGGGCGGCCCACACTGGGGTGACAACGAAGTTGTACAGGGTACCGGCGGTGAGGCCAGTGACGGTGTAGGTCAATGCCGAGGCGGTGAATGGCGAGCCAGCGATTGGCGTGCCAGCAACATCGACAGCAATTGAGTACTGACCCGAGACAGGAGCGATCGCAGGAGCGTTCCATGTCAAGACGGTGTTCCCGACGTTCGGCACTGCCACCAAGTTGGTGACGGCTGGGCGCTCGTTTGGATCAGCAGGCGTTCCGATAACAGCGTTTGATGCAACGCTGGTACCAGCGGCGTTGGTCTGTGTGACCGTCACCGAGTATGCCGACTTGTTCACGAGGCCCGTGAGGGTGAACGCAC
>JBAXER010000038.1:0-25366 GCA_037140375.1 Actinomycetota bacterium | reverse complement strand
GACTCTGTGCCGTCGGCATTCAAGATTGCGTTGTCCGTGCCCCAGAACTTCCAGAACGGCCAGAACAAGGGGGCAAAGAACAGAATCGTGATGAACCCAATCCAGATCAACGATGTCCATCCAACGAGCTTGTGCTTGCCCTTGAGGTTCCACGGACCCGTCTGGAAATCGGGGTTCGTGAGACGAAGGTAGATCGGAATCGCGTAGGCGATGTAGAGCCCGATCACACAGATGCCGGTCATTGCAAAGAACGCCGTTGAGTAGCCGCCCTTTTGGTACAACGACAATGCTCCAACGATCGCCGAGAGTCCGACACCGAGCCAGATCGAGTTCGTTGGTGTACGAGTCTTCGGATTGATCTTGTGCCAAAACTTTGAACCAGGTAGCGCGCCGTCACGGCTAAAGGCATAGATCATGCGACTGTTCGCCGTAACCGAGGCCATGCCGCAGAAGAACTGGGCCACGATCGCGATAAGCACCAGCAACTTCGCTGTGGCATCGCCGACGGCACTTGACAGCAACCGCGGCGCAGCGTTCACGAGGAAGGCGTCATTGCCGCCGCCGAACGCAATGGCCGCGTATGCGTCTGGATCCTTTGGCAACACCTTGTTCATCGCCAAGTTCAGCAAGAAACCGGCGATCGCCGAGATGTAGATGGCGCGCACGATTGCTTTTGGAGCCTCGGTGCGGGCGCCAACGGTTTCTTCACTAACGTGCGCCGATGCATCGAACCCAGTGATGGTGTACTGCGCCAACAGCAGGCCAAGAGCAAAGAGATAGATCGTGACGAACGTGCCACCAGTCCAGCCCGTGAGGCCAGGGGGAGCCGAATCAAACAGGTGGCCCAATCCGCGTTGGCCGGGCTTGCTCGAAAACATCAACACGCCGAAGATGACCGCTACACCGATGACGTGCCACCACACACTGACGTCGCCGAGAATCTTCACCAATTTCACTCCGACAATGTTGAGCACGGCGTGCGCCAACAGCACCAAGATGTAGATGCCAAAGACCGTCAAAGCGGTGAGCTTGAAGGTGTCGTCGAACATGCGCACGAAGTAACCGATGAAGATTGCAAGCGCGTAGTCGACACTGGCGATAACACCGATCTGGCCGAGCAGGTTGAACCAGCCCGTAAACCAAGCCCACCGCGGGCCGTTCTTACGAGCGAGTTTCGCAGACCAGTAATACAGGCCGCCCGCGGTTGGATACGCGGAGCAGATCTCACCCATTGCCATGCCCACAAGAAGAGCGAAGAAGCCAACGACGACCCAGCCGACCATGATGACCCGTGGGCCGCCCGTGACCATGCCAAGCCAGTAGCTCGTCATGCCTCCGGCGAGAATCGAAATAATGGAGAAACTGATTGCAAAGTTGCTAAATCCACCAAGGCCGCGGCGTAACTCTTGCGCGTACCCCAGATTGTGTAGATGATCACGGTCGTGATCAATGTTGTCTGACATCTGACACACCTCCCTACTGCCGCCCCCGAGAACGGCTAGTAATGCAAGGTCTAACAGGCGCGATGCACGCGATTGTGCGACCCTTGCGAGCCTCGGGTCGTCCCTGGTAATCGCTGGTGGTCGCTGGTCAGCTGCCGGCTACGTGCTCGACGTACCAATCGACGATGCGACTCGCATTGGGACGGCTCGTCAACACGTTGCGAGCTGTCTCGATACGGAGATCGGCGACATCAATGCCTTGTGCGCGCAACTCGTCGCCGCCCTTGCCGCTTGACCACCGAGCAATGATCGAGTCGGTCGCCTCGGGATGAAACTGCGTGGCAAAGCTGCGCCCGAGCCGAAACGCTTGGGGCGCACGCTGCGACCGAGCCAGTTCTTCGGCGCCGGGCGGCACGGTAAGCACGTCGTAATGCCACTGCATCCACGGACCCGGAGCAATCACGTCACCAAGCGTGCTCACCACGTCGTCGTGCCAGCCGACCTCGGGTTCGGGAGCACGAACGACCGTGCCACCAAAGGCGGCCGCCATCGACTGCGCACCGAAACAGATGCCATAGACCGGAACACCGCGAGCATGCGCTGTTCGAATGAGCGCGAGTTCGGCGTTCACTTCGTCGGCGATGTGTGGCCAGTAGACGCTCCAGTCGCTGCCGAGCAACACCACCTGATCGACGCCATCGAGCGTTGGCCATTCGACGGGTCGCTCGCGATGACACTCAGTAAACGAATAACCATGGTGACGAAATCGTTCGCCTGTGTACCCGGGATCGCAATCGTTGGAGTTGGCAAGAAGCAGCGCGCGCACGGTTGTACCGTAGGCGACATCATGGAACGTGCGCCGATTTCAATTGAGTCAATCGTTGCAGCTCGTGCCAAGGCCCGCGCCTACGTGCAGCACACCCCGGTCACCACCTCAGCAGCGCTGAGCGCGATGTGCGGCGGCGACATCGTGCTCAAGGTCGAGAGCTTGCAGCGCACTGGTTCGTTCAAAATTCGTGGCGCACTCAACAAGCTGGCCGATCTTGGAGACGCGGCCCTCAACGGTGTCACTGCGGGCAGCGCTGGCAACCACGCCCAGGCGTTGGCGTTTGCAGCGAGAACCCGCAACGTGCCGTGCGAGATCTTCGTTCCCGCTGGGGCCTCGATTGCGAAGGTGGCGGCATGCCGCGGATACGGCGCAACCGTGGTCGAGGGCGGCGACTCACTGGATGATGCGGTCGCGTCGGCCCGAGCTCGCTCCGCGCAAGCGAATATGGCGTTCTGCCATCCCTTCGATGACCTGTCGATCATCACCGGCCAAGCCACGCTCGGACTTGAGCTGCTCGAAGACATCGAAAACCTTCGTCAGGTGATCATTCCGCTCGGCGGCGGCGGTCTGGCCTCCGGAGTGGCTCTGGCGTTGAAGCAACAGTTGCCGCATGTGCGCGTGATCGGTGTGCAAGTCGATGCGTGCGCCCCCTACGTGCAGGGTTCTGCTCCAGCTGGAGCGGTGGTCACATTGGCCGATGGCATCGCAGTGAAACGCCCAGGCGACATCACGCGGCCCCTCGTAGAGCAATGGCTCGACGACATCGTGGTAGTCGACGAGAACTCGGTGGCCGACGCAATGATGCTGCTGCTCGAGCGCTCGAAGCTCGTGGTCGAAGGCGCCGGCGCGGTTGGTGTCTCCGCGCTCATGACCAAGCTGGTGAAGCCAGCCACCGATGGCAACACCTGTGTAGTCCTCTCGGGTGGCAACGTAGACCTCGGGGTTTTACCCGGCCTTGTGCGCAGACACGAGACGCGCGCTGGTCGGCGCCTCATCGTGTTTGCACGCATCAGCGATCGTCCCGGTGGTCTTGCTCGACTGTTGGCATTGTTTGCCGAGCTTGGCGCCAACTTGATCGAGGTCGAGCACGTGCGCGACGGCGTCGATCTACACGTTCGCGAGACCGGCGTTCAGGCCGTACTCGAGGTGAAGGGTCGCGGTCACGCAGACGACATTCTCGCTGCCGCTCGTGGTGCCGGTTACGAAGTGGCCGAGATCAGTAGTCGCTGACAACAACGCAGGTTGTCGCTTGGCGAGGCGCCGACGCGGCAGACTGACCCGGTGAGTGCACCGATCATCATCATCGTGGGTCGCCAGAGTTCTCAGGCCAAGGGCGTACGCGCCGAGGCATATGCGTCAGGACAGCGTTACTACCGCGCTATCGAGCGCGCCGGGGGCATCCCGATGATGGTTCCGCCAATGCCTGAGCTGCTTGATGGCCGACTCATCGATCTCATCGGCCGGGTCGACGGTGTGCTCTTCCACGGTGGAGGCGACATCGATCCGCGTCGTTATGGCGACGCTTCTACGGCCGAGCAGTTGTACGGCATCGTGCACGAGCACGACGAAGTTGAGCTCACGGTGATGCGAGCGGCCATCGACCACGATCTCCCCGTTCTCGGCTTGTGCCGCGGGTTGCAGATTCTCAATGTGGCGCTTGGCGGCACCTTGATCCAAGACATCGGCAACCAAGATCACTGGCTGCAGTATCACCCTGTGTCGTTAGAGCCCGACTGCCGCCTTGCCCAAGCGTTTGGCACAAGCCGCCCGCAGCGCTGCCACAGCGTGCATCACCAAATCATCGGCACAGTTGGCAACGGCTTGCGCGTGGTTGGGCACGCCGACGACGGCACGCTTGAGGCGGTCGAGCTTGAATCAGCAACATGGGTGGTTGCAACGCAATGGCATCCCGAAGACACAGCCCATGAGGACCCCGAGCAACAGAATGTGTTCGACGAACTCGTTCGCCAAGCAGTGGCGGCAAGAAGCCGCGGGTGATCAGCCGCCCGAAGTGGCACTGGCTACGTTGACAACGGTCTCGCTCAGGCCGATGAACCAACCTGGGTTGAAGCCCACATACAAGGTGAAGGCAACGCAGAAGCCGATGGCTATTGCGGTAGAGACTGGCACTCGCACGGTTTCGCGAGCCTCGTCACCCGCTTCGGGATCGGCCAGCCACACGCTGATCAAAATTCGCAGATACAAGAAGGCTGCGATAACCGCCGACACCATGGCCACAATGGCCAGTGCGTAGCTGTGCTGCTCGACTGCGGCTTGGATGACACCGAACTTGGCGATGAATCCCGAGGTGAGCGGAACGCCAGCCTGAGCCAACAAGAACACGGTGAGGGCCAGCGCCAACAGTGGCTTCTGACGCGCCAGACCACGGAACGAAGCGAGGTCGGTTGCTGCATCGCCGGTACGGCCGACAACCGAAACGATGGCAAACGTACCCACAACCAGCACGGCGTAGATCAACAGGTAGAGCATCGTGCCGGGCATACCGCCCCTGTCGGCTGACGAACCCCCAGCATGGCCCGCGGCCTCAACACCGATGAGGATGAATCCCGCGTGGCTGATGGACGAATACGCGAGCATGCGCTTCACGTTGGTCTGCACCACTGCCGAGATGGAACCGATGACCAACGTGAGGATCGCGATGATCCACACCACTGGACGCCAATCGTCTTTCCAGGCTGGCAACGCTACGACAAGCACGCGAAGCATGGCGGCGAACGCTGCCATCTTGCCGATGCTGGCCATAAATGCGGTAATCGGTGTTGGTGAGCCTTGGTAGACGTCGGGTGTCCAGAAGTGGAACGGCACTGCGGCCACCTTGAACGAGAGCCCGATGAGCAACAACGCCACGCCTACGAGCACCATCGAGTCGCTGCGATGCAACGAAACGAAATCGAACGAAGCGATGATTCGACTGAAGCTTGTGGATCCGGTGCCGCCGTAGATGAGCGCCACGCCATACAAGAAGAACGCCGATGAGAAGCCGCCAAGCACGAAGTACTTGAGGCCGGCTTCTTGGCTCTCGGCCCGTTTGCGGTTGCTGGCCGCCAACACGTAGAACGAAATCGACAAAGTCTCAAGACCGAGGAACAACACGATGAGGTCGTTCGACATGATCATCGTGACAGCGCCAATAACGGCCATGATGTACAGCCCGTAGATCTCGGGGCCGTCCATACCTTCGCGTCGCACGAAGTCGTCGGTGATGAGCGACACCAGAATCAGCGCCACGCAAACAACGATGATGCCGAACATCGAGAAATGGTCATAGGCCAATGCGTCGCCGATGATGAACCGAGGACCCGAGTCGGAGATGCGGCCCCACTGCATGCAGACGACCACGATGGTGGCTACAGCGATGGCGATGGTACTCAGCGAATAGAGGTGCTTTGGCCACGGTGGCGTCAGCGATGCGGCGACAAGCAGCACAAGGCCGCCGCCGAGCAAAATCAGCAGCGGCGCAACGGCGAACCGGTCGATAGCCGGGGCGATAAACGGAATGGCGGCGAGGTTCACGGCTGTGCTTCCTGCGACGTAGAGACGGGCTGCGGTTCGACGTAACCGGTCTTGTCGCTGATGTGCGAGATCAATGCATTCACGCTTGGCTGGATGCGGTCGAGCATCGGCTTGGGATACACGCCGCAGAACACGATGGCTGCGATGAACGGCAGCAGCACCATGCCCTCTTTCCAATGCAGTTCTGCGAAGGACTTGTTGTCTTCGTCGGGCTCACCGTGGAACACGCGCTGGTATGCCCACAACAAGTAGAGGGCAGCGAGGATCACGCCTGAGGCAGCGACCACGGTCCACCAACGAGCGGTAAGGAACGAACCAATGAGCACCAAGAACTCGCCGACGAAACCGTTGAGTCCGGGCACGCCGATAGACGACAGCATCACGAGGGTGAAGGCTGCGGCGAACACAGGCGCCACGCTTTGGATGCCCTTGAGTGCCGAAATTTCGCGAGTGTGTCGACGTTCGTAGATCATGCCCACCAGCAAGAACAAGGCGCCGGTAGAAACACCGTGGTTAATCATCTGCAACACGCCGCCGCTGATCGACTGTGAGGTCATCGCGAAGGTGCCCAACACGATGAAGCCAAGGTGAGCAATCGACGAGTAGGCCACGAGCCGCTTGAGATCTTTTTGCATGGTGGCCGCAATGGCTCCATACAGAATGCCGATGACTGCCAGTGTGAGGAAGATGGCCCGACTGTTGCGCGCTGCTTGCGGGAATAGATACAAACCGAAGCGCAAGAAGCCGTAGGTGCCGAGTTTCAACATGACACCGGCAAGCACCACTGAACCCGCAGTTGGCGCCTCGGTGTGTGCATCAGGAAGCCACGTGTGCAACGGGAACATCGGCACCTTCACAGCGAAGGCAATGGCGAACGCGAAGAACAGCCATCGAGCAGTAGAGGCTGCAAAGTTCGAGTCGTTCGCGAGCTCAACGAGGTCGAAGGTGATATGACCAAGGCTGTTCTTGGCCAACAGAACCGTGGCTGCAATACCGACCAGCATGAACGCTGATCCGATCATTGTGTACAAGAAGAACTTGGTGGCGGCGTACACACGCTTGCCATGGCCCCAGCCACCGATGAGGAAATACATCGGCACAAGCACGATCTCAAAGAACACGAAGAACAAGAACAAGTCGAGGCTCAAGAAGCTGCCCATCACGCCAGCTTCGAGCAGCAACAGCCACGCGAGGTATGGCTTTTCGTCGTGATGTGGATCGACGCCGACAATGGCGAGTGGGAACAGTACGCCGGTGAGTACCACGAGGAACAACGAGATGCCGTCGACGCCGAGATGCCAGCTAATGCCCCACTTCGAAATCCACTCGTGCTTACTGACGAACTGGAAACCCGCATCGGCGGTCTTGAACGATGCCAACATCCACACGCTGATCGCGCCAGTGAAGACGCTGAAAAGAATTGCGGTGAGCTTGATCCACTCGGGCCGGCGCTTGCTCATCGAGGCGACGAGTACGGCACCGAGCACCGGCACAAGTACCAGCGCAGTGAGCAATGGGAAGCCGCTCGCGGCCACCCCTTCTTCGGCGAATGTGGCGGCGCTCATTGAGCGACCCCCCGGAAGACGAACCAAGCAATGACAGCGACAGCACCAACACCGATGAGCGCTGCGTAGGTACGCACCAAACCGCTCTGGCCTTTACGCACGATGCCAGCCACCCCTTGCACCAGCTTGCCCGTGCCGTTGACCGCACCATCGATGATGTGCGAATCGAACCACGCCACGGCGTCGAAGCTCTTGCGGCCGGGGCCGCCCATCAGGGCAGAAACGCCCTTGTCGTAATACCACGCATTGGCCAGCAGGTTTGGCTCGATGGCTTTCACCTTCTTCTTCGAATACACCATGTAGGCCGCTGAAATTCCGATGAGGCCAATGGCCACTGCGACGCCGGCGAGGATCCACTTGATGTCCTCGGAGCCTGTCTTCAGTGGACTCTCGGCGGTTTCGATGACTGGCTCAAGCCACGTCTCGAGTCGCTTGGAGGCATGGCTGAATGGCAACTGGATGGCACCGCCCACAATGGACAGACCGGCGAGCACAACCAGAGGAAGCAGCATCGTGACGGGACTCTCGTGAGGATGAACGTCGCCATGTGCGCCGTTCTCTTCGGCGTGATCGTTCCAGCGCGCCTTGCCGTAGAACACCATGATCACCTGACGGGTCATGTAGTACGCGGTGAGCAAGGCCGTGACGAGACCGACCACCCACAAGATGGGGCTCTTGTTCCAGGCGAACAACAAGATCTCGTCCTTCGACCAGAAGCCAGCGAATGGAGGCACGCCTGCAATCGCCAACCAGCCAATGATGAAGGTGAAACCGGTGATTGGCATCACCTTGCGCAAGGCACCCATGCGGCGCATGTCTTGCTCACTGTTCATGCCGTGGATGACCGAACCGGAACCAAGGAACAACAACGCCTTGAAGAACGCGTGCGTGACCATGTGGAAGATAGCCGCCACGTAAGCGCCAGATCCGACCGCTAAGAACATGTAGCCAAGCTGACTCACGGTGGAGTAAGCGAGCACCTTTTTGATGTCGTTCTGCGCCACGGCAACCATGGCTGCGTACAACGCAGTGGCGGCGCCAATACCCGCAACGATCCATGGAGCCCAATGCCAAGCGGCGATTGCGAGCACCGGCGAGGTACGCACCATGAGATACACACCGGCGGTCACCATCGTGGCCGCGTGGATGAGGGCCGACACCGGGGTGGGGCCTTCCATTGCGTCGGGAAGCCAGAGGTACAACGGCAGCTGTGCACTCTTGCCAACGGCGCCAACGAACAACATCAGCGCGATCATCGTGGCAGTTGACTGAGCGATACCGCCATCGCGAGCTGCTTCGTTGAGCGGGCCGTAGCTCAGGGTTCCGAGCGCTTGGAATGTGAAGAACATTGCGACCATGAAGCCCCAGTCGCCAACTCGGTTGGTGACGAACGCTTTCTTGCCAGCGGTGGCGGCCGACTCGCGGCTATGCCAGAAACTGATGAGCAGGTACGAGCAGGTGCCCACGCCTTCCCAGCCAAGGAACGTGACCAACATGTTTTCGCCGAGTACCAACATCAGCATGCTGAATACGAACAAGTTGAGGTACAAGAAGAACTTGCTGAACTTGGGATCACCGTGCATGTACCCAATGGAGTACAGGTGGATCAAAGAGCCAATGCCGGTAACGAACAGCGCCATCGTGATCGACAGCGGATCAGCAAGGAAGGCAAGGTCAACCTTGAGGTTGCCCACCGGGATCCAGCTGAACAAAGTGTGCACGTGTGAACGCTCTTCAGCTGTCTTCGAGAGCAAGTCGATGAACACGCCGACGGTGACCAAGAACGCCGAAGCGGTCATCAGCGTGGCGACATATCCAGCGCGTGGCTCACCGAGCTTGCGGCCAAGCAACAACACAATGAGGAATCCTGCGAGCGGCAGGGCAGGGATCAACCAAACGAGGTCGAGCATGTCGATTAACCCTTCAACTCGGCGATGTCGTCGGCAGTAGCCGAAGGACGACGACGCAGGATCGACACGATGATGCCCAGACCCACGACAACTTCGGCGGCGGCAACCACCATCACAAAAAAGACCGTGGTCTGTCCGCCGATATCACCGAGCTTGCGAGCCAGCGCTACGAACGTGAGGTTGACGGCGTTGAGCATGAGCTCGATGCACATGAACATCACGAGCGGATTGCGGCGAACCAAGACACCAACGGCACCAATAGCGAACAGCAACGAAGCGAGTACGAGATACCACGTGGTAGTTGGAGCTGCGACTGCGAGGTGCATCACTTGCTCCCTGCAGACGTGTCGCTTGCCGAACCGCTACGCGGACGACGGGCCAAGAGCACCGTGCCAACGACTGCGATCACCAAGAGCACTGAGGTGACTTCGAACGCGAACACATGGTTGCTGAACAAGTCGTTGGCCAACTGACGAATGTTTGAGTCGTGACCAGCCTCGCCTGATGCGATGTCAATGCCACGACCGCGCACAACGAGCGAATCTCGGCTGCGAACGATGGCGGCTGCGACGAGGCCAAACAGACCCAAGCCAACAATTGCTGCCAGAGGCCGCTGCACTTTGACGGGGTCAATGCGCAATGCCTCGGCCTTATCGACGCCGAGCAACATGATGACGAACAAGAACAACACCACGATGGCGCCGGCGTACACAATCACTTGCACGGCTGCCAAGAAGTGAGCGTCTTGAGCAACGAACAGCACGGCCACACCAAACAAGGTGAGGATCAGGCTGAGCGCGGCGTGCACCGGATGCGACCGCACGATCACACCAATGGCGCCAACCAGAATCATTGCGGCGGCGCAGACGAAGACGAAGAGCTGCATCGTTACTGGTCCCTTGTTTCCTGCGCAGGCTCGCCAGTGCGGACTCCGTGGCCGAGTTCGCCACTCCACCCTTCGATGCCTTCGAAGTCGGCGTTGCCGCTTGGCGCCGTGGCGCGCATCCAACCACTCGTGAGCAGATCTTCGCCCTCGCGCCAGTCTTCCCAGGGCATGTGCTGCGGCTTGCCCTGATCGTCGACGAGCAACTCGTTCTTGGTGTAGATCGCATCTTGGCGATTGGTGAAGCTGAACTCGAACAACTTGGTTTCGGTAATGGCCTCAGTTGGGCACGCCTCAACGCACAGGTCGCAATGGATGCAACGCAGATAGTTGATCTCGTACACGAACCCAAACCGCTCGCCTGGCGAGGTGGGGTTGATCGCGTCGTTGTCGGCGCCGCGCACGTAGATGCACTTGGCGGGGCACACACCGGCGCAGAGTTCGCAGCCGATGCACTTTTCCATGCCGTCTTCGTAACGATTGAGCACATGGCGCCCGTGAAGGCGCTCGGGCTTCGGTGCCTTCTCGTCGCCGACAAGTCCCTTCGCCACACTCTTTTTGTTGACGCGACCACCCGAATACTGCTTGGTGATGCGCTCTCCACCAAACAGACGATGCTGCTTGATGGTCACGAGGAATCCGTCGAGATATCCCATTAGAACATCGCCCCCTCTCGTTCACGATTCTTTGCACTGACTCGCGTAGCCGCCAGCAGCAACAATGCGCACACCAACAGCACCACGATGGTGATGATGTTCACAGTCCACTTGTTCCAGTCGTTGTCGGTTGCGACGCGCTGAGCGGCGAGCAACATAAACCAGCCGAGCGACGCAGGGATGAGCAATTTCCATCCGAGGTTCATCAACTGGTCATAACGCAGGCGTGGCAGCGTTGCCCGGAACCACACGTAGATGTACAAGAACACAAGCAGCTTGGCGACGAACCACACGGTGCCGTTCATGAATCCGAGGTGAAGATCGCCGCTGAAGTGCACGGCACCCAGATTGAACTTCACCGGCTGCGGGCCACCAAAGAACATCGTGACGATGACGCCGCTCATCGTGACCGTGTTCATGAACTCGGCCAAGTAGAACAGCGCGAAGCGCAACGACGAGTACTCGGTGTTGAAGCCGCCGACAAGCTCTTGCTCGGCCTCAACGAGGTCGAACGGCGGTCGGTTGAGTTCGGCTGTGGCAGCGACCATGAAGATCACGAACGGCACCACGCCAGTGGCGATCACGTGCCAGCGGCCAAGGCTGCTCTGCGACGTAACAATGCCGTTGGTGCTCAGCGTTCCTGCCACCAACATCACGGCGGCCAGGCTCAGACCCAAGGCCGCTTCGTACGAAACCATCTGCGCCGACGCACGCACCGAACCGAGTAGCGGGTACTTCGAACCCGACGACCAACCAGCGAGCATGATGCCGTACACGCCAATGCCGCTAATCGCGAGCAAGAGCAGCACGCCTACCGGCGGATCGGCCAACTGCACAAAGGTGCGGTGCCCGAACATGGTGACGGCGCCGTTCTTGCCATTGCTGAAGTCGCCACCGAGCGGAATAATCGACCACACCAAGAAGGCCGGCACGAACGCCAGGAACGGCGCGAGACGAAACACGAAACGGTCGGCACGGTCGGGCAACAGATCTTCTTTGAAGAACAGTTTGATGCCGTCGGCAAGTGTCTGCAAGATGCCGAACGGACCAGCCTTGTTGGGGCCGATTCGGTTCTGCATGCCTGAGATGATCTTGCGCTCGAACCACACCATGAACATCGTGGCGACGAGGCCAACGACGAACACGATGACCACTTTGAGCAGAACGATGAGCACGGCCGCCGGTGTGAGGCCTTCGAGAAGGTTGTCGATTGCGAACATCACAGGCTCTCAATCCGAACGTCGGTGACAGCAGCGGCGGCATCGATGAGTTCGCCGATGTTGGCGCCTGTTTGATTGAACGGCACCCACGCGGTTCCGCGCTGCACCGAATCGTCGGTGGCTAGCGACAGCACGATTGTTGCCTTTGGCGTAGACACCTTGACGTCGGCGCCGATGGCGGAACCAATGCGAGCGGTGTCGAGCGGATGCACAAACACAGCGCCGCCAGGTGCAAGCTTGGCCAACGAAGGCGAGTGAGCCGTGCCAACCGCTTGGTCATACAGCTTGCGGCTCACAACGAGTCGGAAGTTGTACGAGTTGCGATCGCCAAGCACCACTGTGGGAGTTGCGATTGCGTCGAACGACCCCACACCTGCGAGCACACCATTGGCTGCTGTTTCTAGCGCCTCAGCGGTGACCTCTTCGAAGCCATCGACCGCCGCTGCAATTGCGGCGGTGACATCGTTGACCGAGCCGAAGCCAAGATCGGTACCGAGCAACTGCGCTAACTCAGCAGCGACCATCCAGTCGGGGCGCGATGTGCCTGTGACGGTGACCTTGTGCGCCAGCGTGGTGACACGGCCTTCGATGTTGGTGGTGGTGCCTGCCTTTTCGGCGTAGGCAGCTGCCGGGAAGACCACATCGGCAAGTCGCGACGAGTCGGTGATGAACGTGTCGACCGCAATGATGCGACGAGCACCTGCGAGCGCCCGCCGAGCCAGATCGGCGTCGGGCACATCGGAAATGGGATCGGCGCCAACCAAGATGAGACACTCGATCTTGCCATCGGCTGCGGCATTGAGAATGCCGGTGCTGTCGAGGCCACCCTTGCCGCGACGCATACCGACGCTGATTGCGCCGACGACATTGCCACGACGAAGCGCTGGCAACACCTTTGCCTCGGGCAGCGCAGCCGACAAAGCGAGCAGTGCTGCTGTGGTGCCTGCTGCCGATTCTGCGAGGTTGGCTCGGCCGGCCACAATGACGACTTCGCCCTTGGCCAACTGTGCGGCGATTTCGGGCTGGGCAAGCGTGACGGAAACCACGTCGGCCTGTGTGCCGGGTTCGTAGAACACCGTGCGCCATGCGTAACGAGTGAGACCCGTTGCCTTGGGCGCGAACTCGATGATGCGGCTGCGGTTCTTGACCGCTGCATCGCGCAGACGCAGATACAACACCGGCAGTTCTTCTTTGAGGTCGGGTGCCAACAAGATGATGGTGGCTGCCGACGACGCCTGATCGATGGTTGCGCGGTTCATGCCGAGCACGCCAACGGGCAGGCCGTCGCCCAACTGTGCCGAGACGTTGGGTGTGCCGATGACATCGTGAGCCAAGCGGGCCCAAGCGAACGCATCTTCGTTGCTGCCACGCGCGCCGCCGAGCACCGCAATGCTGCTCGCTCCGCCCGCCGCAATGGCATCGGTGATCATCCGTACCGCTGCTGCATTCGCAGAGTTCCACGAGGTCGGCTCGTGGCCGTTCGCGGTGCGCACCAGTGGCGTGGTCAAACGGTCGTCACTCTTGACGCCCTCGAAGCTGAAACGGCCCTTGTCGCACAACCAACCCCAGTTCACGGGATCGGAGTCGACGCCTTGGTAGCGCAACAGTTCGTCACGGCTCGACTGCACTGCAGTGCGACAGCCCACCGAACACGTGGTGCACGTGCTCTCGGCTTCTTGCAGGTCCCAAGGCCGCGCCTTGAAGCGGTACGGCTTTGCGGTGAGCGCACCAACCGGACAGATCTGCACGGTGTTGCCGCTGAAGTAGCTCGAGAACGGCTCGTCAGGGAACGTGGTGACCTGAGTGGTGTTGCCACGGCTGGTGAAATGAATGAGCGCATCGCCTGCGACCTCATCGGCAAAGCGGGTGCAACGATCGCACAAGATGCAACGCTCGCGGTCGAGCAACACCAGCTCGCTAATGGCGATGGGCTTCTCGTAGTGACGCTTCTCTTCGATGTAGCGGCTCTCGCCCGGACCATGGCTGAACGACTGATCCTGCAGCGGGCACTCGCCGCCCTTGTCGCAGACCGGGCAATCGAGTGGGTGATTTGCGAGCAGCAACTCGATGATGCCCTCTTGAGCAGCCTTCGATGCTGGTGACTCGGTTTCGACCACCATGCCGGGGGCCACTGGGAACATGCACGACGGCATGAGCTGCGGGCCGCGCCCCGTATCGACCTCGACGAGGCACATGCGGCACATGCCCACCGAGCTCATTCGATCGTGGTAGCAAAAGTGAGGAATGTAGGCGCCGGCATTTTCGGCGGCCTTGATGATGAGGTCGCCCTTACGCGCAGTGAACTGCTTGCCGTTGATCGTGACGCTTACCGCGTTGGGATCGACTACTACTTCTGCTGCTTCTACGTCGTTCGATTCTGTGGTGGTCACAGCGCGGCCTCAGTTTCGGTTACCGACACAGCGGTCACGGGGATAAAGGTTCGCTTCACGAGTTTGGCCTCGAATTCGTCACGGAACAGAGTGAGTGCCGAATGCACCGGCGTATAAGCCGACGGTCCAACGAAACAGATGGTGGTCATCTTGTACGGGAACGGAACTGCGGCGAGGCCGAGCCGTTCGCTCGATGCGTGCGGGAAGTCGCCGGGGCAAATACTGGCGCCCACTTCGAGCAGTTGGTCGAGATCGCGCTGCGTGCCCTGGCCCGCAACCACGCGATCGAGAATGCGCATTAACCACGTGCCGCCTTCGCGACACGGCGTGCACTTGCCGCACGACTCGTGCGCATAAAAGCGAGTGAGCGTGAGCGCTGCATTGGGGATGTCGGTGGTGTCATCCATCACCATCACTGCGCCCGAGCCAGCCATTGAGCCAGCGGCGCCGATGAGGCGACCCTCGAACGGAAGGTCAAGTTGATCGGGCAAGAACCAAGGCGCTGATCCGCCACCGGGCACAAACGCTTTGAGTTCGTTGTTGTCGCGGATACCGCCACAGAACTCTTCGCCGTAGAGCAGGTCGCGAAACGTGGTGGTGCCGTTGATAATTTCGTACACACCGGGACGCTTCACGTGGCCCGACACAGCAACCATGCGCGTGCCTGGCGACGTTGCGCTACCGATAGCGGTGTATGCGGCAGAGCCGTTACGCATCAGCCATGGCAAGTTGGCCATGGTCTCAACGTTGTTCACGATGGTTGGCTTGCCATACAGACCAATGGCCGCCGGGAAGAACGGAGGCTTCAAGCGCGGCATGCCGCGGTTGCCTTCGAGGCTTTCGATGAGCGCTGTTTCTTCGCCCACCACATACGCGCCGGCACCCCAGTGCAACACGATGTCGAGCGAGAAGTCGGAGCCGAGAATGTTGCGGCCCACATAGCCAGCGGCGTACGCCTCGTTGAGAGCAGCAGCAACACGCTCCTGAGCCAACGCCATTTCGCCACGAATGTAGAGAAAGCACTGTGACAGACCCGCCGCGTAACACGCGATGAGACAGCCCTCGATGAGCTGGTGAGGATCGCGCTCCATGAGCAAGCGATCCTTGTAGGTACCTGGCTCGCTCTCGTCGCCGTTGACGACCAGATAGCGCGGCCACACGCCTGCGGGAGTGAGCCCCCACTTGGTGCCAGCCGGGAAGCCCGCGCCGCCGCGACCCAACACGGTGGCGGCCTTTACTTCGTCGTGCACCTCGGTTGCGCTACGCGAAAGCGCCGCACGTAACCCTGCGTAGCCGTCGGTAGCGAGGGCGCGGTCGAGCGTGTACGAATCTTCGTACTGGAATCGCGCGGTGACGATCTGAGGACGGTCGCCGGCAACAAATCCGGGAGCGTGAGAATAAGTAGTTCCGGTCATTTCGGTGCCTCGGCAACAGTCATCCAAGAAGGAGCATTCGTTGCATCTTCGGGTGGCACAGCCCCAACGCCGCGCTCGGCTGGAATGTGTTGGCGGATACGCGCCACGGTGCCGTGCGCCGGAATCTCTGAGTCGAGTCGGCCGGCTGCGAGATCGTCGATGAGTGCATCGAATGTCTCTGGGGTCACGCGGAACCGGTAGCGATAGTTCACTTGCAAGGTGGGCGCCTCGGTGCAGGCTGCCTGACACTCGGCGTGCTCGAGGGTGAACATTCCATCAGGCGTGGTGCTGCCAGCTTTAATGCCCAAGCGATGCTCGGCGTGATGCATGAGCTCTTCGCCGCCCATCAGCGCGCACGACATGGTGCGGCAGATGTTGACCAAGTACTTGCCCACTGGTTCGAACTTGAACATCTCGTAGAACGTGGCCGTGCCAAGCACTTCGGCCGACGTGGCGCCAACCAGTTCGCCAATATGACGGATGGCGTCATTGGTGACGTAGCCATCTTGCTGCTGAGCAAGATGCAGCAACGGAATAGTTGCCGAGCGTGAGCGCGGGTAGCGCGAGATGATCTCGTGCGCGACGCGGACATTGTCTTCGGTGAGACGGCTCATCGATCGACCTCTCCGAGCACGGGGTCAACGCTCGAAATAATGGCGACAGCATCGGCCACCAGACAATTACGCATCATGTGAGGCAGGGTCTGAATGTTCACGAACGAAGGGGCGCGAACATGCATGCGATATGGCTTCGACGAGCCATCGCTGGCGATGTAGCAGCCAATTTCGCCTCGTGGACTTTCGATTGCCACGTAGACCTCGCCCTCGGGAACCTTGAATCCCTCGGTGAAGATCTTGAAGTGGTGGATCAACGCTTCCATCGACTCGTCGATGCGAGCACGCGGTGGCGGAGTGACCTTCTTGTTCTGGATGCGATAGTCGCCCGACGGCATGCGATCGAGAATCTGTCGAACGATCTTCATCGACTCGCGGATCTCGTTGAGGCGAATTGCGAAGCGATCGAAACAGTCGCCGTAGGTGCCAACGATGACATCGAACTCGACCTCGTCGTAACGCAGGTATGGCATGTCGCGCCGAAGGTCCCAAGCCAACCCGGTGCTGCGCAGAATTGGGCCAGTACTGCCCAAGGCCATCGCCTCTTGCGGCGTAATGACGCCCACGCCCTGCAAGCGATCTCTCCAGATCGGCTGACCGGTCATCAATACGTCGTATTCGGCGAGGCGTGGGGGCAGCATGTCGAGGATGGCCAAGACGTCGTCTCGCCAACCGGCAGGCAGGTCGGCGGCGAGGCCGCCAGGACGGATGAAGTTGTGGTTCATCCGCAAGCCAGTGACCTTTTGGAAAAATCGCAACACTTCTTCACGCTCACGCCAGCCGTAGAGCATCATGCTCACGGCACCAAGGTCCATGCCGTTGGTAGCCATGAACAATAGGTGGCTGCTCATGCGGTTCATTTCGCTGAGCAACATGCGCATCCAGACGGCGCGCTCAGGAATGTCGCCATCGATACCGAGCAACTTTTCGACGGCCAACGAGAACACCAACTCGTTATTCAGCGGGCTCACGTAATCCATGCGCGTGACGTTGGTGCCACCCTGCATATAGGTCAGTGTCTCGCCTGTCTTTTCCATGCCGGTGTGCAGGTAGCCGATGATCGGCTTGCAACGCAGCACGGTCTCGCCCTGCAGTTCGAGCATCAGGCGCAACACGCCATGGGTGCTCGGGTGCTGAGGACCCATGTTGATGATCATGGTCTGGTCATCGTGGTATTCGTTGTCGCCAGTGCCCGCTGCGTAGTCGGCAGCTTCGGCCTCGCTCATACGTAACACTGCGCCCACTTCGCGAAGCAGTTCTTTAGCGCTGAGTTCACTACGCGGGCGAAGTTCTTGGGCGCCTTCGCCGGTTTGGTGCAGTAGGCCTGCTTGGGTGTCGTCGATTACTGCCACGCGCTGGCCTCCTCGGCTCGCTGTGCGTTCTGCACATAGTCAGCGCTGAACTGCACCGGAATGACACCCACTTCGTAATCCTTGCGAAGCGGGTGGCCTTCCCAATCCTCGGGCATCAAAATGCGCGTGGGGTCGGGATGATTGGTGAACGAAATACCGAACATGTCATACGCTTCGCGCTCCATCGCCTCGGTGCCTGGATGCAGATCGAACAGCGTTGGACACGTGGCATCGTCGGCTGGAATCTGCACTCGCACGCGCAGTCGGCGCCGATGCTCGATATCGAGCAGGTTCACAACGACCTCAAACCGCTCGGGCGCAACGCCTTCGGGCAACGTGCGACCTGGATGAGTGAGGAAATCGACCCCACACAAATCGATAGCCATCACGTAGCCATCGTTGGCAAGTTGCTTGATGAGGGCGATATAGCTCGACCGAGCAACGTGAACTACCGCCTGGCCGAGGCTGTCGGTGAGAGGATGTCCGTGCAAGGTGGGTGGTGGTTCAGCGCTGGGCAACGAGTCTGCGGCGGCCTCTGGGGCAGGGGTGTTGCTCATCGGTCACCGATTTCCCAAGAGCACCGGGGTGGGCTCGACAGCAGCAGCGATCTCGGTGATGTGCACGTTGGCGCCAGCCCCGGTTTGTGCGCGACGCTTCATGATCTCGCCGTCTTCGATGAGTTGATGCAAGGTCTCAATCGCATGGATCAGCGTCTCTGGCGTTGGCGGGCAACCCGGTGCATACACATCGACCGGCACGATCTGGTCAACACCTTGCACGATTGCGTAGTTGTTGAACATGCCGCCGCTGCTTGCGCACACACCCATGCTGATGACCCACTTGGGTTCCATCATCTGGTCGTACACCTGGCGCATCACGGGCGCCATCTTCTGGCTCACGCGGCCGGCCACAATCATGATGTCTGCCTGACGCGGGCTGGCTCGAAACACTTCCATGCCGAAGCGGCTGAGGTCGTAGTGCGAGCCGCCAGAACCCATCATCTCGATGGCACAACAGGCGAGGCCGAAGGTGGCACCCCAACTGCTGCGGCTACGCGCCCACTTCACCAGATCTTCGATGCGACCGGTGAGGGCGTTGTGCTGAATGCCGCCGAGTCCGTCGTCGAGTACGTCGTTTACGAGTCCCATGATCAGGCTGCCTTCTCGTCGATTCGGCCTTCGGTACCAACACGGCGGATGGTGCTGCTGAGGGTGCGCTCGGCCGACACGGCGCTGTCGAGCACCTTGTACTTCTGCAGCGGTCCCCAGTCGAGTGCACCACGGGCAACCACGTAGACAAACGCTGCGAAGAACACGCCGCTGAACGCAATCATTTCCCAGAACCCAAACGAACCGAGCTCACGGCGCGAGACCGAATAGGGGTAGATGAAGATGATCTCAATATCGAACATCACGAACAGCATGGCAACGATGTAGAAGCTCACTGGGAAGCGCTCGGGCAACTCGCGGCCCGGCACAATGCCACATTCGTAGGGTGCTTGCTTGGCCGCCGATGGACGACGAGGGGCCAGCAGCCGTGAGGCCACAAAGCTGACCGCGCCGAACAAAATCGCCACGACCATCAGCGCGATCACAGGCAGGTACTGGCCCATGAGCTAGCTCTTCGCCGGTACAGCGAGACCGCCAGCGCGGTTCACGAGTACCCGTTTGTCGCGGATGTGCAGCAAGTAGCAACAGGCAAAGAAAACCAGCGCCGAGCCAAACGCAATGATGGCAGCTGGCACGCGCTTATTACCAAGATCGCGAATCATGTATACGTAGCGGTGAGGCTGCGACGGGTCGAGTTCGGCTCGGGCAGGCGCACGGCCTGGCTCAGTTCGCTGTGGACGCAGCGGCGCCACTTCGACCACGATCCAGTGAGGCTTGTGTATGAACGCAACAAAGTCAATCGACTCGCCGATCTTCGGATAGCGATCGCCACCCTTGTCGAACACCGCGACGACTTGATACTGACCAGCCTTGAGCGTGCCGTCTTCTTCGATCACGACGCCACCGGCCGAGGCCGACTGTCCGTAGCTGGCGTCGGTCTCGCCGAGTTGGCGCCAACCGTTACCAAGCAATGACTTCTGCACAGCAGATGCCTGATCGGCGAACGGTGCGTCAGCGGCAACATCGACCGGTTCTTGAACAACTCCTGCTGCAAAGACCGAGGCGGGCTGCATCAGAATCGAGTTATTACGAACGGGCTGCCACGATGGCTCGTCGCCCTTCAGGCCGATACCGAACGACCACCACACCAACGTCATCACCATCATCCACCCGCTGAGCCCAGCGAGTGCGAGCAAGAAGCCTAAGCGAGCACCGACGTTGGTACCGAGGATCAGATAGGTCGAGCCGCACAAGGTGCCGACGGAAATGATGATGATGAGAATGCCGCGAATCTGCGGTTCCCAGTTGATTGCGAGTAGGGCATGCATCACAGGCTCCGCACGTATTCGATGATGGCTTTGATCTGTCCGTCGGTGAGCATGTTGCCAAAACCAGGCATACGGCCGCTGCCTTGACCTTGCAGGCCGTATTTCTTGCCCAGCACGGAACCCTTCTTCACGAAGTCGATCTGGTCGGCCTCGCTGGGGAAGTGAGCGTTCGAAGCGCCACCGGTGAGGTTGGGGCCGAGGCCGCCTTGGCCAGGTTGACCAGGATCGCCGTAGCTCCAGCCCTGCGTATGGCAGCGGGCGCACGAGTACGCACCACTGTTCGTGTCGAGGTTGAAGAGCGCCTCGCCGTACGACTTATAGGTGCCGTCGGCCACAAGCTTGTTTGCTGAATCAGTGATCGCTTGCTGCTGTGATGCCTCGAGCGTGCCCGTGGGGCACACTCGTGCGTCGGGCTCATTCGCGGCACAACCTGAACGCGGTAGCTGAATTGACTTCAGGTATGCAATGAGGTTGTCGATCTGCTGTGAGTTCATCGGACCGCCGCCAGCAAGTCCCCATGGGGACATCGGCGAGAACGGTCGGCCGTAGTTGAGAATGAAGCGAACTTCTTCCTCGCTGAAGCGGTAAAACACCGTGTTCAGTGCTGGCGCACGCCAACTGACAGCCTTGACCTCGTTGGTCTTGGGGTCAGTGATTGCATACGCAGCAACACCGCCAGTAGCAGTCATACCGCCGTGGCAACCGGCGCAGTTGAAGCCGCCCTTTGCAGTGGGCTGGAACAGCTCGCCTCCCCAGCCAGTGGCTCGCTCAACCGAGTACGCCTTGGCGCCGACCAAGCGCGAGGGCTCAAGTACCCAGTACAGCGGCAGGCCGACAACGCTGACCACGAGGAACAACAGTCCAATGAACTGCACCCGTTCGAGGCGGCGCCCTTCGAGGATTTCATCGTCGTAATACTGCTTGCGGTTTGCGGCAAGCTCGATCTCGGATCCGAGTTCGGGACGCGCCGACTTGCGATTCGACATTGCGTAGACCACATAGCCCGCCACGATGACGAACAAGATGATGTAGGCAATATTGGTGGTGGTACTCGCCAACATGAATGAATTCACTCCCCGCCCGTAATGCAGTGCGGGCCTTCGGCTTCTTGGCCCGTGGTATTGGTTCCGATGGCTGGACCCGGAAGGGCCGCACCACCAAGTGTGTCGATGGTTACGTCGCCTGTGCCGCTGACCGAGACAAGGAAGCGATCCATGCCACGTGGTGCAGGACCGGCCTTCTTCTCGCCAACTCGGTTGTACTGGCTACCGTGGCATGGGCATTCGAACCACTGTGAGCTCTTGCACTCAGGAACTCGACACCCGAGGTGCGGGCACTTCTGGTACAAAGCCACGAGGCCGGCTTCCATGCCTGGCAACAGCAGCGAGTTGTAAATCTTCTTGGCCTTTGGCACTGCGTCGGCCGGATACGCGGTGATCCACGTGCGGGCCTCTGGCAGGTAGAAGAAGCCGTTGTTCAGACGAATGTTGAGCAAGATGTCGTCGAGCTTGCCGGCGCCAACCTTGCCACCGAAGCCTCCACCCGAACCGGTTGGCCACAAGAAGGCAACGAAGCCAGCCGCTGCAAAGCCACCGAGCCCCAGGCCCATCAGGCCAAGGTAGGCACGGTTGAAGAACTTGCGGCGCGAGACGCCAATGGCTTCAAGGTCTGGCTCGACCCAAGGCGATGGCAACAACGTGTCGGCCTTCACCACTGTGGCGGTGCGACTTGCAGTCGCTGCGGCCTCGAGGTCACGACCTGTTGCTGACTTCTTGGATCCGCTCGCTGCGGGCTGATCACGCTTGCGGGTTTCGCGCGACAGCGCACCTGCGCCGCGCACATCGGTGCGACGCGCGGCGGTGAGGAACATCACCGCCGCTAACACGATCACTACTGCAATCGCGATTCCAATTACTGCTCCAGAGTTCAACTCAGGACCTCACAATTCGAAGAAGATGCCGTCACGCCACGGAAGCGTGAAGTTGAATCCAGGACCACGGAAGAACGAACCGATGATGACCAAGACGGCCCACGTCATCAAGAACACGGTCATCAGCGACGTCGCAAACTTGCGATCCTCAGGCTTGATCGATGGGTTCTTATCGATGTACGGCGACAAGATGAGCACGATCAGACCAACGCCGGGAACTGTCACACCGGCCACCATTGGGTGGAACATGGTGAGCAGTTCCTGAAGGCCGAGGAAGTACCACGGTGCCTTCGATGGGTTCGGGGTCTTGTTGATGTTGGCGTACTGCAGCAATGGAGCATTGACGAAGATGCTGAACACGAACGTGAACGCAGTACACGCCAATGCCGCCACAAATTCGGCAGCGAGCAGGTGCGGCCAGGTGTGCACCTTGTCAACCGGCGAGGCCTTGACCTCTTGGATCGAGCCGCTCTTGACCACGGTGAGCAGACGCTGAGTGTGGCCACCCGGGCCAGCGCCCACGGGCAAACCAGCGCTTGCGGCCGGCGCAGCGACCACGGCAGCGACCTTGTCGGCCACTGCAACAGCGCCGCCAGCGGCATCGCCATCGGTCTTCGATTTTGCGGACCGGCTGCGCTCGAGCAGATGCGCGGGAATGCGCGGATCCGAGGCCGGAGCTTCGGCGCTTGGTGCAGCGGCCGCTGGAGCGGCTTCTTCTGCGGCCTTATCGCGAGCGGCTTGCGCTCGCTTGAGCAGGTGCTCTGGGATTTCAGTCATGACTCAACACCCTTCGATCACAATGGCCGATCACAGCGGACCCGAAATGCCGCCGTCTTTACGGACACGCCAGAAGTGGATGGCCATAAAGATGACAATGATGAACGGGAAGAACAACACGTGAAGTACGTACCATCGCAGCAACGTCTCGGGGCCGATTTCGGCCCCGCCAAGTAAGACGAATCTCACCTGCGATCCGAGCACCGGCGTGTACCCCATCATGTTGGTACCCACCGTCACCGCCCACAGTGCCAACTGGTCCCATGGGAGCAGGTAGCCGGTGAACGACAACATCAAGGTGAGCACCAGCAAGATGATGCCGATCACCCAGTTGAACTCTCGAGGAGCTTTGTAGGCGCCGTGGTAAAACACGCGGGCCATGTGCAAGAAAACGCTGAGCACCATCAGGTGCGCACCCCATCGGTGCATGTTTCGCACAAGTAAGCCGAACGCCACCGACGTCTGCAAGTTGTTGATGTCGTTCCAGGCCTGTGTTGCTTCTGGCCGGTAGAAGAACATCAAGAAGATGCCCGTGACGGTGAGCAGAATGAACAAGAAGAAGCTGAGCCCGCCAAGGCACAGCGTGTAGCTCACCTTGACTGCGTGTCGCTTCACCTTGACTGGGTGCAGGTGGTACAACACCGAGTTCATGATGACGTAACTGCGGTTACGCGGGCTATCGGTGTAGCCCTTACGGAAGATGCTGCCAGGGCGGAAAATACTGTTCCATGCCTGACTGCCTTGTACCGATCCGTTGACCTGAGTGACGCGGTCTTTCAGCGTCGGTCGTGGATTCTCATCGAGGATATTGGCCATGATCTGTGGTCTCCTCTACAGCCGCAAGCCGTAGGCGTAGCCGTGATTGTTCGTACGTGTATGCGAATCGCCGGTGGCTCCTGCCGTGCCGACTTTGCCCAAAATGATGACTCCGGTTGGGCAACGATCGACGCACAGTGCGCAGCGGGTGCACACGTCGTCGTCGATGATGAACAGCACATTGTCTGCTGGGTCGCTGCCCGGCATTTCTGTGCCTGTTGCTTCAGCGATGGCCTCAGGGGCCACCATGTGAATGCATTTCCAAGGGCAGATATCGACGCAGCCTTCGCACATGATGCACTCGGTCTGGTCGATATGAATGAACTGCTTGGGCTTCACCGCCTTGCTGAGGTAGTCGGCATCAACCTCGACGAGTTGATACTCAGATGACCACAGCGGCATCGGTGGATTGGCGTCGGTACGTGCCATGAGGTCAGGCCTTCTTCACCAGTGGGCGACCGTAGGTACTGGTGGCCAGTTCGGTGCTTGTGGTCTTCTTGCCGCGGTTTTGCCACCAGATCCAAATCCAGATCTGCAAGCCGAAGAAGATCAAGTGAATGACGACAACGATGATGTCGCGAATCTCTTGGTACGAGACGGTGAAAGGAAAGTGGCCGCCGTAGACCTTGGCCTTCAAGATGTCGAACGGGCCGAAGAGCAACTTCTGCTTGTTCCACTTGAGGTTCTTGTCGGCGTGCTGGATCCAGCGGTCGGGCACAACGCCGTAGGCGATGAACATGACCGTGAATGCGTAGACGGCCGCGAGCATTGACTCACCCCATGTGAAGGGTGTGCCGATGGGTCGTCGTTTGCCATAGGGGATGGCAGCGAGCGTGAGCACCAACGTCAGCGCAAACGAAAAAAGAAACGCTTGGTTGACGCCAGGCCATGTGGAGATGTCGATTGCGAGGAGCAACGTGACGTCGCCTTTCCGTTTTTGGGCGTGTTGAAATCGAACGCGAACTGTGTAGTTGTGAAACTACGCACGAACTGTAGTCGCGCATACCCCCGCAACTTCCAGTTTGAGCACAACTGAATTCGCGATCGGCAGACCTTTTCTACAGGTTTACCACGCGCACCTCCATCGACAGCATGGTTGTGAATTAGTGCAAGAAAGTTCGGCCTCGGCCCAAACCGGCGTGAGGGGACTACTTGTGCTCGCGCGCAGATCGAGTTCGAGGTGGATGTACAGGGACTTGGCGTACTAATTCATGTTTCGAGCGCGCCGCGCTCTACAGTGGCGGGTCGTAGTAAACCTTGAGTCGTACGTGTCTCGCACAGACGCTGCGAAAGGAATCCAGTGACTGAAATTCCCGAGCATCTCCTGAAGCGCTCCAAAGAGCGCCGAACAGCCGAAGGCGCCGACACGCCTGCTGGCGCGACCCCGGCCACTGTCGCTGCAGCAACACCAGCTGTCGCTGCCGCAGCGAGTGCTCCGGCAAAGTCGGCACCAGCCGCACCGCCGGCAGCGCGACCCGACCCAGCATTCATTGCTGCGGCCAAGACCCGTAAGAAGATTCCGTTCTGGGCAATGGCCACGCTGAGCCTGCTGCCCATCTGGGGCTTCATGTACGTGCAGGGCCTCAAGCCACAAGC
>JBAXER010000037.1:0-26692 GCA_037140375.1 Actinomycetota bacterium | reverse complement strand
AACACATCGGTAGACCCCGCAGCAACCATCTCGGCAAGCTCGGCCTCGTTGGGTGACGGCGATGACTTCGAGAGTTGCGGGACGAGCCGGGCAAATGCCTGCACGAGGCGAGGCGTCACTTCGGTAGCGATCTCGACGGTAACTGTCACGGCGGTGACCTTACCGGCCGACGCCACGGAGCAACGGTGTAACGGCGCAACCACAACTGGCCATCGACACCCCGTTCGCCCCTAACGTGCGCGGATGGATTCAGCCACGTTGTCTGCCCTCGCCCGCAAGCTCGGTTCAGTTCTCGAGCCGCTTACCGGTCAGGTGTACTTCTCCCCCGAATGCCATGCCAACTACGTGGCGCTTGGGTTCGACCCAAGTCCAGCGCAGGCCAACGGTGTGGCGCTTCCCGACGGCCCCGCGTATTTCACGAGCCGTGGCAGCGTGATGGGCCAAGTGCCTGGCGAAGTGGTGGCAGCAGCATTCGCCGTGTTCAATCCCGAGGCCGTAATCCCCAGCGTCACGCTGGGGTGGAGCCGCACCGATGCAGCAACAATCTGCGCAGCTCGCGACGCCGGAGCCATCGCCCAATTGGTGCGACTACTCGGCGAGGCGCCAACAGGCATCGAGAGGGTCAACGAGTTACTCGCCCGAGCTGTCGCCCCGTTGCGACCCGAGGGACGTCCGCTCTACGCCGGCTTGCGTTCGCTGCCGATGCCCGACTCAGCCGTCGGCGCAATGTGGCGAATGGGCGACATGCTTCGTGAGTACCGCGGCGACAGCCACACGGCTGCATGGATCAGCGCCGGCGTGAACGCCACCGAAATTGGCTTGCTCAGCGAGATGTATTGGGGCCTACCGATGCGGTCATACAGCCGCACCCGCGCCTGGAGCAATGCCCAATTCGATGCCTCGGTCGAATCACTGAAGTCTCGCGGCCTCGTCACCGACGACGGCTTCACGCCCGCTGGCCGAGCATTGCGCGAGTCCATCGAGGCCGCCACCGACGCGCAAATGCTTGGGGCCATCAGCGCCATCGGCGACGACATCGAAGAACTGTTCAGCATCGTCGAGCCATGGGGCGCCACCGTGCGCGGTGGTTTCGGATATCTCAGCTCAGGTCCTCATGATCTGGCCGATCAAGCGTCTCGTCTGTCTTCACCTCGCACCGCCGAATCGGCCTAAGGTCGAACCATGATCTTGCAGACGCTCGAGAACGTAACCACAACTCACGTTGCCGACCGCACCGGTTGGACCGCCAAGCCCGAAGGCATGTGTCGCGGTGAGATCTGCGTGCCGGCGCCCGGCGCGCTGCGCGACAACGGCACCGTCGATATCAACGTGATGGCCAACCGCCTTGGTATGCCGCTCGTGCACGATGACAACACAGGCGTGTGGGCGCTCGGCCCAGCCACAGCCACCGGCCGGGCGCTGAGCACCGCCGCTGCAGCCGACCCTGAGTTCATCGATCGCAATGGTCACCCATTCCGACTCAGTTCGCTTCGCGGCCGAAAAGTGTTGCTGGTCGCATGGAGTAGTTATTGAGGCTGTCGCACCAGCCTGCCCGGGTGGCAGGCACTTCACCTCGAACTCGAATCACTTGGCGTCACCGTGGTCACCGTTGCCATGGATGTCAATCCTGAGCATGCGCATCCGTTTATCGATGCCGCCGCACCAACGCATCCAAGCCTGATCGACACCACGCACGCCACTGGCGACCTCTTCGGTTTCGTCAACATTCCAATGGCTGTCTGGATCGATGAAGACGGCAACCTCGTTCGTCCCGCCGAAGCGGCCTCTATCGAGCGCAGCCCCATGCGCGACATGGACATCCCCGACGGCCTACCCGAACGACTCGACCGAGCATTTCGCGAAATCAAAAAGTTCCCCGAGGTGGCCAACGAATACCGCGCCGCGATCGTCGATTGGGCGCACAACGGAGCTGCGAGCAAGTTCGCCCTCTCGCCCGACGAAGTGGTGCAGCGCAGCCAACCCCGCCCCGATACGCACGCCCGGGCCGCGGCCTGCTTCGAGATGGGGCAACACCTGTTGCGCACCGTTGGTCACGATGCCGCGGTTCCGTATTGGCGCGAGGCCCACGCCTTGTTCCCCGAGAACTGGACCTACAAGCGCCAAGCCTGGACCCTCATCACCACACCGGCCGACGCCACCGAAAACGACCTGATGCAGGGGCCCAACGATGTGTACGAAGGCAACTGGCTCGACGACGTCATCGCTGGTGGCGGCGGCGAGGCCTACTCCGTCGTTCCACAACTCTGACGAAACCTTGAAACGCGTCATCCGGTTGGGTAGATAGGCTCTGGAACCAATGGAGCACGTCCGCTGGCTCAGCCAACCCACACTTCGTAACCCGGTTGTTATTGCCGCGTTCACAGGGTGGAACGACGCCGGCGATGCCGCGTCGGGTGGTGTGCGTCAACTCATCGAAGAGTGGCAAGCCGTCCCGTTGGCCGAGATCGATCCTGAGGAGTTCACCGACTTCGCCAGCATCCGCCCACACGTGCGTTTGTCGACCAACCTCACCCGCAGCATTGTGTGGCCCACCGTTGGCATGTGGTACGCCTCGACCCCCGGCACCGATGTGATCTTGGTGCTCGGGCCCGAGCCCGCAATGCGCTGGCGCACCTTCAGCGAGCAAGTGATCGGCGTGGCGCAACACTTCAAGGCCAGCATGGTGATGACCCTTGGGGCCCTGCTTGCCGATGTCCCGCACTCGCGTGCTGTCCAGCTCATCGGCACTGCCAACGAGCAGTTGATGATCGATCGATTCGAGCTACAGCGCTCGCGTTACGAAGGCCCAACCGGCATTGTTGGCGTGCTGCACGATTCGTGCGCAAAAGTCGACCTTCCATCGGCGTCGTTGTGGGCAGCAGTTCCGGCGTATGCCTCGCAGGTGCCGTCGCCAAAGGCCACCATGGCATTGCTCGAGCGACTCGGCACCATCATCGGCACCACCATGCCAACGGCTCGTCTCGCCAGTCAGGTTCACGACTACGAAATGCGCGTCAATGCAGTCGTCGCCGAAGATTCAGATCTGGGCGGTTACGTACGCCGACTTGAAAGCATGTCTGATGCAGGCATCGAAGATTTCAGTCTCGAAGACGACGACGACCTCGACGACGATGAAGACGACGACATCGTTGGCGGCGAACTCGACGCCGATCTACCCGAGCACGTAGATGCCGGCGCGTTGATGGACGAAGTCGAGCGCTTCCTACGCGATCAGGGCAAATAGGTCAGCCAGCACGTAGCTCCAACAGCAAACTCTCGAGACGCGACAGCCCAACCTCGAGTGCCTGAGTGAGCCGCTTGCGGTCGCCCGTTGCCATCAGGTCCACCATCAGCCCAGTGAACATTGCCTTGAGCAACGACGACTCGGTCACTGCCTGCGCCGGCGACAGACCCTCGTCGATGAGACGCTGCTCGATCGAGGTTCGCCACACACCGATCTGATCGGCGCGCACCTCGCCGGCCAAGCCGGTGTGCGTGGCCTCAAGTGTTGCCGCCTCGAGACCAAGCCGCGACAGCGCCAAGTTCGCAGGCGAAGCGTTGAGCCATTTCCACCATCGCCGCAACAAGTTGGCCTGGCTGATCTTGGGATTGCGCTTGAGCCAGCCGTTGCTCACCTCGACCTGAATCTCTATCGCTTGCGCAAGCGCAGCCACGAGCAGTTCTTGCTTCGATCCGAAATGATGCACCAAACGATTTGGGCTGGTGTCGAGAGCGGCAGCCATGGGTCGTAACGACATGTCGCCGAGACCATGTTCGGCCAAATACGCAACCACCCGATCGAGTAGCTCGCGCTTCATTGCCACATCAGGTGTACGCGCCACGAGCGCTTACCCTACGCGAACGTTGCTTGACCAGTACGAGTCCGCGCGAGCACGTCCTCGTTGAGTTCGATGCCAAGACCTGGGCGATCAGACAGGGTGATCCAACCGTCGCCGTCGGCTTCGATGGTTTCGGTGAGGATGAAATCGCGACGGGCCGTTGTCCATTCGGGCGGGTCGAACGGAAACTCGATAAATGGTGCGCCAACAGTGCCAGCGGTGAGATGCAAATTGGCCATCACCCCGATGCCATTGCCCCATGTGTGGGGAGTGAAGATCTTGCCTTGCTCGTGCACTTCGTATGCCAAGTGACGCAGCCCCGAAATACCCATCGAGCACACACAGTCGGGCTGGAAGACATCGAAGCAACCGCGTGTGAGTAGCTCGCGAAACTCGTACGGCTCGCGAGTGAGTTCGCCGCCGGCTATACGGATGTTGACGCGCTGCCGAAGTTCGCTCATGCCGTCGTAATCGCCGCGATGCAGCGGCTCTTCCATCCAATACACGGCTTCGGCTTCGAGGCGCTGCGCCACAACCGTGGCGTGGTCTACGTCCCATGGGCGCTGCGTATCCCACGCCATTCGCCAACCCTGATTGCAATCAACCATCAGCTCAAGCTGATCGCCCACGGCGTCGCGAACAGCGCTGATGACAGCAAGGTCCTCGTCAAGACTTGGACGCCCAAAGCGAACCTTCAGCGCAGGGAATCCCAATGCAATTGCCTGGCGTGCCACCTGCACCATTTCGGGTACCGAGCGATGCACGCCACTGGACGCATAGGCACGAATGCGATTACTTGTGCCGCCGACCATTTTCCAGATCGGCTCATCGCGAATCTTGCCCGCAAGGTCCCACAGCGCTACGTCCATTGGCCACGGACGTCCAGCATGAAACTCGATGTTCGAGAGCACCGCAGCGTGGCGATCGAGATCGAGCGGATCTTGTCCGATGAAGTAGCGCTGATAATCGTCGAAGCCGTACATCGCATCGCCTGAGCCGATTCCACAATTGCCCGCATCGTCGAACACCCGCACGATGGTCGCCGGAAACTTGGTGCGTGGCTGCGTGTCCCACGATGCAGGGAACACAGGGTCGAGTGGCAGCTGATGATGCGTGATCTCAACGCGCGAAATAGTGCTCATGTTTCCTTCGTTCGTCCCAACGTTCGAGTATCGGAATGTACCGCGGCGGCGCCTGCGAGTGTGGCGAGGGCGCGCTGGTAGTCGGCAAGGTCGAGCGGCACGAAGCCCTCAATCAAGAGCAGCGAGCGAACCCGAGCCAGCGACGGGTTGCTCATTGCTGCGCTGATCGCCGAACGCCACGCAGCCACCAACGCATCGTCGGCTTCACCACCCACAATGAGCGGAAGGCACGGCACGAGTGGCCCGCGCTGCACTACAACAAGCCCGTCGAGGCGATTGGGGTCGAGGTGCTGCTGGTATGCCCATGACAGCGCGTCAATCGACGCAACGTCGGCCGAGCCGCCCCGCACCGCGTCGATGCTGGCAAGGTGTGACCCGGTGAGCACAACCTCGCCCGGCCACTGACCCAACGCGAAGCCAAACGCAGCGTGCAGGCTGACGCACCCAGACAAGCTGTCAGCCGAGTTGATCGCGGCTCGGTCGGTGGACGCATTCGGCACATGCGCGCTGCGCGCCACGATCACGCTGCAATACATATGGCTTGCAGCGCCATCAAGCAGATGTTCAAACGCGCCCAACACGCGCACGCTGTTGCGCAGCTCGGTGATCAACGGCCAGCCACATGCCTGACTCAAGGCGAGGTGGGGATGCCTCCAGCCGTCATGCGAGTCGAGAGTCCAATCAAGCGCAAGCGGAGTATCGCTGTAACGCTCGCCTACCGATGAAGCAATCGTTGAGTACAGCTCGTCCCACGCGTCGCGTAACCCCGCGACGGGATACATCGGTAGCGCTGCGAACGACGAAGTCACGCATCGATCGTGGCAGAAAGCGGGTGCACCGGATGAACAAACGGGCGGAAAAAGTAACGGCGAGTGATGTTGCCGTAGCCGCGATACAGGCCGGCTGCGCCAGCGACGGTCGTGTCAGCACCGAGTTCCTGGGCAAGCGCCGGCAATCGATACCACGACACTGCAGGTGCCTCGTGGTGCGCGTAGTGCAGATTGTTGTTGAGAAAGATAAGGCTGAAGAACCACCCGCTGTGCACCATTGCGGTACGAGGTCCATGCTCAACGGCAAGATGTTCGGCGAACGAACGCAACGATGTGAGCGACGACCCACCGAACACGAAACCAAGGGCGTACACCCACAGCGGCATCGATACCGCCCGCAGCACAACAACAACGGCGGCGACCCCAACGAGGTGCAGCAGCCATGCCCGACGAACGATCGAGCGCGTGCGCATCTCGCGCAGGTCGCTCCGAATCGAACGCACAACCGAGAGAACCACACCCACAGTGAGTCGACCGGCCAAGGTCTGGTTCACGAACAGCAGCCCGCGATACGCGCCGCTCGAACGCTGCCACGCCTCGGCCGAGACGTATTTGCTTTCGGGGTCGCTCACCGGATCAGTGAGCACGGCACGGTGATGTTCAAGATGGGTGTCGCGGTATCGATCAAGCGGCAACACCATTCCGAGCGGCGCCGCGACCAGCAACCAGTTCAGCCACCGCACCCGCGTGGGGTGACCGTGAATCACCTCATGCTGAAGAGACATATACAAACCACCGAGCACAGCCAGCAAAGCAACCACTATCACGGTCGGCAGATGATTGTTCGCAAGGACCACTGCGATCAGCGAAATCCAAAAGGCAATGGCAACAACGATTGTTGGCCAATCAGTTTTCGTTTGCCCCGATGTCGCTGCGAGATGCACTGCCTAAAGGTCTAGCGAAACATTCTCCGCAGGGTCGGTTCGGCGGCGGGGCATATGCGCACAGTCACACCGTTTGTGGTGGTACTAACTTCATCTTGTTGCGGCTACACAACACTTGAGGTGTTTACACTGCACTTATGCCCGATCGTAAGAACATTCTGAGCACCTTTCAGGAGCGCCTCGACAAGGTGATCCACGATTCAAAACAGAATCGCAGCCAGTTTGCCGAAGCCGTTGGACTCGATCGGTCGACACTGTCGCAGTTACTTTCGCCGACGAATCGTCGACTCCCACGAATCGAAACGTTGGCCGCAATCGCCGAGACCCAACAGGTCTCAATCGACTGGCTCATCGGCCTCAGCAACACCGGCCCGATGCAAGCCGAAATGATGAACGAGCAGATGTCGTTTGAGGGCGACGCGTTGGCGCACAACGACGAGCGACTCATTGCTTGGCTGCGCGAAGCCATCGGCTACAAGATTCGTTACGTGCCCTCCACCCTGCCCGACCTACTCAAGACCGAGGAGGTCATTCGCTTTGAGATGGGCGACCACGTAGCAAGCAGGCCCGAACAAAAGATCGAGACAGCGGCGGCGCGTCTGGCATGGACCCGCGCGCCCGAGACCGACCTCGAGTGCTGCAACTCGGTGCAACAGATTGAAACGTTCGCGCGAGGCGGCGGCATTTGGCGCGACCTTGAGCTGAGCAACCGACTGGCTCAACTGGACCACATGATCGACCTGTGTACCGAGTTGTACCCGACCCTGCGCTGGTTTCTCTTCGACGGCCGCCAACGCTTTGCCGCACCAGTCACCATCTTTGGGCCGTTGCGCGCCGCGCTCTACATCGGCCAGATGTATTTGGTGCTCACATCGGCTGAGCACGTGCGCACGCTGACGCGACAGTTCGACGACCTCATCAAAGGAGCCGTCGTGCAACCACCTGATGTGCCCGCGTTCTTGAAGGAGCAACGGACGGTGGCGCAGCGACTTCGCCGCTAATCGGCCAACGCCGCAAATTGCGGGTGCGCTAACACGCGCTCGATCAAGCGTTGCCCGAGCGCGCTGCCTGCGATCGCCATCGCTGCACAGACCACGACAACTGGCTCAAGCGGAGCGCGCAATCGGTGCGCACCGTAAAAGATGGCCGCCGTAGCGAACACGCTGATGGCCGGAGCAAGCAATATCCATCCGCACCGGCGACGGTTACGCCACCAGCCCACCATGGCGAGCGGTGCGAGCAGCCACCAACTGATGATTCCGCTCCACGATTGAATCCTGCCGCGCTGGTCGGCCATATCGATCAAGACGAGGTCATCAAGACCGTAGAGATCGGCGGTGCGCAACAGGCGGGCAGCGACAACCAACGGCAAGCGGCGCACGTGTTCACGCATGTAACGCACAGCAATCTGGTGCTCCCGACGCGACAACTCTGAAGCATCTTCACCAGGCTGAATGACGACATCGCTGAGGCAATCCGTGAGCCATCCGCCCATTTTTGGACCACCGTACGTGGCATCGCAGTTTGACCCAAGAATGGTGATGCCCTCATTAGTGCTCAACAACACGGGGGCATCGAACCGGGTGGAGTTATAGATCATCCATGGCGCAATCACCGCACCAACCACCACGAGCATGGCCATTGCGCGCTTGAGCCACTCGAGACGAGGGCGCGCCCTGAATCCGATCAAAGCGAGAAGCGGCGCGAGCACGATCAACTCGCTGCGGGTAAGCGCTGCAAGCGCAACCAGAACTCCGGTCGTGAGGGCCGAGCGATAATCGAAGCGCTGCTGAAACCGCCATGCGCAGAGCAACGCAACCACCACGAAGAACACCGATGCAGACTCAGACATCACGAGCGAATCATTGATCCACAGGTTTGGGTACACGGCAGCGACAAACGCTGCGATGACCGCCACTCGCCTACCGCCGAGCCGCAGACCTAGCAATGCAATGAGCGGAATCACTGCGATACCCAGCAAGGTGCTCGTGGCGCGCTGCCAAGACACAACGTGCGGGAGCAAGCTTGCGGGCGTCATCAACAATGAGGCCAGCGGAGGATGTTCGGCGCCAGGTCCGTTGGTGAACACCAGACGGAACCATTCGCCTTTGGCGTTGTGCTGCGCTTGATAGCTGTAATAGACCGAATCGTTGAAGACCAAGCCCCGATTCCACCGGCTGATCAACATCGCCATTCGCCAGACGGCGCCGATAACCGTGGCCACAACGATTGCCCGGCGGGTCAAACGGTCGAGCCCCGCCGCATGATCATCTGGGGCCAGCGGACGCAGGGCTTCAGGCACACGGGCAATCTAACCGCGGCCACCATTTCGCCCGCCATGCGTGAGCGCACGCTGACCGTGCGCTCACGCGTGGCGGGGGAAACATGTTGCTGGCGGATGAAGTAATTCACGGTACGTCTGTGCCAACTTTGAAGGAGTAGTATTCGACGGTCAGCGCGTCGCACTCGGGGGCACATCATGAGCGAAATTCAAAGCGAGGCGCCCAGCGGCGGATCACGGCGCAAGGGCCGATCCACTGCCGAAAGAAGTCGCCTTCCCGTACAACGTCCGCTGGCCCAGCCGCGCATGCCGTACAAGCCAACCGACGTGGTGTCGGCCGACGAACTCGAGATGATTCACGACGCGTCGATGCAGATTCTCGAAGAGATCGGCATGGACTTTCTCGACGCTGATGCTCGTCAACTACTCGCCGACGCTGGTGCCCGCATCGAGCCCGGCAGTGTTCGAGTTCGGTTCGACCGCGAGATGGTGCTCGAAAAGATCAAGACCGCACCGTCGTCGTTCACATTCCACAGCCGCAATCCAGCAAACAATCTCATCATCGGCGGCGACTACATGGCGTTCGGCTCGGTAGCCAGCGCACCAAACGCATTCGACATGGATAAGGGCCGACGCACCGGTAATCACGCCGACTACAAGAACCTCATCCGTCTCACGCAGATGCTCAACAGCGTCCACTTCTTGGCGGGCTATCCGGTAGAGCCCATCGATCTGCATGCATCGATTCGCCACCTCGATGCCACGTTCGATGCGCTTACGTTGAGCGACAAGCCACTGCACGCCTACAGCCTCGGACGCCAGCGCAACCGCGACTGCCTTGAGATGGTGCGCATCGCTCGCCAAATCGACGACGAAACACTCGACCGCGAGCCATCAATCTTCACCGTCATCAACACCAGTTCGCCATTGCGCCTCGACATCCCGATGCTGCAGGGCATCATGGAATTTTCGTCACGCAACCAGATCGTGGTGCTCACCCCGTTCACGTTGGCTGGCGCGATGGCACCGGTCACCTTGGCGGGCGCACTGGCGTTGCAAAACGCCGAAGCGCTTGCAGGCATTGCGTTCACACAGATCGTTCGCCCCGGATCACCAGCGGTGTACGGCGGCTTCACCTCGAACGTAGATATGCAGTCGGGTGCCCCGGCGTTCGGCACGCCCGAATACATGCGCACTGCGATGGTCGGCGGCCAACTCGCTCGCCGCTACAACCTGCCGTACCGCAGCTCAAACGTGTGCGCCGCTAACGCCGTAGATGCGCAGGCCGCATACGAGTCAGTGTTTTCGCTCTGGGGCGCAACCATGGGCGGCGCCAACATGCTCATGCACGGCGCCGGATGGATGGAAGGCGGCCTGCACGCAGGCTACGAAAAGATGATCATCGACGCCGACCTGCTGCACATGGTGTCGGCGTTCCTCGAGCCTCCGGTGGTCGACGAAGCCTCACTCGGCCTCGAGGCCATTCGCGATGTTGGTCCCGGCGGCCACTTCTTCGGAACGCAGCACACACAAGACCGCTTCCGCACGGCCTTCCATAAGCCAATGATCTCCGACTGGCGCAACTACGAATCGTGGGAAGAAGCCGGCAGCCCCAAGGCCCCCGATCGCGCCAATCAGATCTGGAAAGAGATGCTTGCCGCGTACGAGCCGCCGCCAATGGACGCTTCGGTGCGCGAAGAACTGCAAGCATTCGTCGACCGTCGTCATTCCGAAGGTGGAGTCCCCACCGACTTCTAGGCCGAAGCCTCGGCCGCAAGTAATACGCAGTAGTTCATTTCGAAAGGATTCTCAGTGAAGTCTTCAGCTCAGGTCGTCGTGATCGGCGGCGGTGTCGTCGGTGCCAGCGTTCTCTACCATCTCACCAAGGCCGGCTGGACCGACGTAGTTCTGCTTGAGCGCAAAGAGCTCACCGCTGGGTCCACGTGGCACGCCGCTGGCGGCATGCACACGCTCAACGGCGACCCCAACGTGTCGAAGCTGCAGCAGTACACCATCGAGTTGTACGAAACGATCGAACGTGAGTCTGGTCAGAACTGCAGCATCCACCTTCCTGGCGGTCTGATGCTGGCCGACACCGAAGTGCGTATGGACTTCTTGCGCATGGCTCAGTCACGCGGCCGCTACCTCGGCATGGATCTCGAACTGATCACGCCTTCCGAGGCCAAGACACTCTTCCCATTGCTCGAGGAGAAGTACTTCATCGGCGCGCTCTACGACCCAGTTGAGGGTCACGTCGATCCCTCGGGCGTCACCCACGCCTACGCCATCTGTGCCCGTAACGCTGGCGCCGAAATCTACCGCAACACATGGGTCAACGCACTGACCCAGCGCTCCGACGGCACGTGGGATGTTCACACCGATGTCGGCCAATCAATCCACGCCGAACACATCGTGAACGCTGGCGGATTGTGGGCGCGCGAGGTCGGCCGTATGGTCGGCATCGAACTGCCAGTGCTCGCAATGGAGCACATGTATCTCGTCACCGAAGACATGCCCGAGGTTGCTGCGCACGTTGCTTCTACGGGCAAAGAAATGCCGATGGCGCTCGACTTTGCTGGCGAGATCTACATCCGCCAAGAACAAGGCGGCATGTTGCTCGGCACCTACGAGCAGGCCTGTGTGCCGTGGTCGCCAAAGGAGACTCCGTGGGACTTCGCGCAACGACTGCTCGACCCTGATCTCGATCGAATTGCGCCCGAACTTGAGGTTGCGTTCAAGCACTACCCAGCGATGGCAACTGCCGGTATCAAGCGAGTCATCAACGGTCCGTTCACGTTCTCGCCCGACGGCAACCCACTTGTTGGACCCATCCGCGGCATTCGTAACTGCTGGGTTGCATGCGCCGTGATGGCCGGACTGTCACAGGGCGGCGGCGTCGGCCTTGCCCTCGCCAACTGGATGACACAGGGCGATAGCGGCCTCGACATCTGGGGAATGGACGTCGCCCGCTACGGCGATTACGCAACGCTGCCCTACACCAACGCCAAGGTGCGCGAGAACTACGCCCGCCGTTTCCGCATCACCTTCCCCAACGAAGAACTTGCTGCCGGTCGACCACTGCACACCACGCCCATCTACGACCGACTCACCGACGCCAACGCTGTGTGGGGCGCGTCGTTCGGGCTCGAGCATGCACTGTGGTTCCAAGAGCCAGGCAAAGAGCCAAAGGAAGACGTCACCTTCCGCCGCAGCAACGCCTGGGATCAGGTTGCCGCCGAGTGCACCGCTGTTCGCGAGCGCGTGGGTCTCACCGAGATCTCAAACTTCGCCAAGTATCGAGTGAAGGGTTCCGGCGCAGGCGAATGGCTGTCGAGCCTGCTCACCAACCGCATGCCCAACGTTGGGCGCATCGTGCTCACCGCGATGCTCAATCCCGAGGGTCGCATCGTCGGCGAGTTCACCGTTGCCCGACTCGCCGAAGAAGAGTTCTACTTGTTTGGTTCTCAATCGGCCGAGGTGCATCACAGCCGCTGGTTCATCGATCACCTGCCATCTGATGGCAGCGTCACGTTCGAAGTGCTGGGCCTCAGCCTTGTCGGTTTGTCACTCGCCGGCCCACATGCCCGCGACGTTCTCGCCAAGATCACCGACTTCGACCTCTCGACAGCATCGTTCAAGTTCATGGACTTCAAGCACGTAGACCTCGGCATGATTCCTGCCAAGGTTGGTCGGCTTACCTACTCGGGCGACCTCGGCTACGAGTTGTGGGTTGCCCCCGAGTATCAGCGAGCGCTGTTCGATCAGCTCATGGCCGCTGGCGAAGAGTTCGGCATTCGTCTCTTCGGATTCCGCGCGCTGATGTCGCTGCGCATCGAGAAAAACTTCGGCACTTGGTTCCGCGAGTACCGACCCATCTATACGCCACTTGAGGCCGGCATCTCGTCGTACATCAAGCTCGATCATGAGTTCATCGGTCGCTCTGCGCACGAAGCCGAACTGGCTACGGGTCCGGCGCGCCGCCTCGTGACGCTGTTGGTCGAACCCGATCCCGATGACCCTGCCGACGTAATCGGCGACGAGCCGATCTGGCACGACGGCGCAGTAGTTGGTTGGGTCACATCAGGCGGCTACGCCCACTACAGCAAGGCGTCGCTGGCGCTTGGCTATGTGCCCACTCACTTGGCCACCGCCGATGCGGGCGAGTTCGAAATCGAAATCATTGGCCGCCGTCGTCCTGCTCGGCTGCAGTTGTCTCCAATCTTCGACCCAGCGGGTTCGAGGATGCGTCAATGAGCATTCGACGCATCGTGGTCGATGGCCAGCCCGTCGCGTATAACGACGGTGACTCGGTCGCTACTGCGATTCTGCGCGGCGGCGAGCATCCGAAATTCGGCGGCACGTTGTGCCTCGGCGGCGACTGCCCCAACTGTTCGGCCGATGTCGACGGCGTGCCATATGTGCGCACCTGTCAGACCCCAGCGACGCCGGGCCTTGTTGTGCGTCGCCACCCATCCACCGGCAATCCATCGTTCCCCAACGTTGCGCAGGCCGACATCACCAAGACCCCACTTGGCGATGTTGTCGGGGTCACCCGCACCGAGGTCGATGTTGTCGTCATCGGCGCTGGGTCCAGTGGCACAGCCGCAGCCGCCGACGCTCGCAGCGCCGGACACGACGTGTTGATGCTCGACGCACGCGACGGCAACGAAGTCGTTGCGATCTATGGCGGACCCACCGTGATCGTGCGCCAGCCCACCGGCATGGCTCATATCCACGCTCATCAAGTCATCGTCGCTACCGGCGCAGCCGAGCTACAGCCGGTGTGCCCCGGCAACAACTTGCGCGGCATCGTTACTGCGCGCGCCGCCGAGCAGCTACACGCCTCAGGTGTGTCGCTACCCGATGCAGTTGCGGTCGGATACTTGCCCACCGATGTTCCATGCGTTGCCGTGCCCGGACAGATCGTTCGTATCGAAGGCAACGAACATGGTTCCGTCACGGCCGTGGTCACGGTCGGCAGCGATGGCACGCAGACCACTACTGCGTGCAGCACTCTTATCGTCGGCCTGGGGTTCGCCCCACGAGACCTGTTGGCACGCATGTCGTTCGGTCTTCCCGTCACTGTGGTCGGACCTGCCGCCGAAAAATTCGCATTGCCACCGTGCCCTACGTCCGGCACCGTGTGTCCGTGCTCTCGTGTCGAGGTCGAAGACCTCGAAGGCGTGTGGGCCCGCGGATTCCATGAACTCGAATTGGTGAAGCGGGCCAGCCTGTGTGGCACTGGCACGTGTCAGGGTTCGGTGTGCGGCCCGCATCTGCAGGCGTTCGTGGCCGAACGCTCTGGATCCACTCCCGAGCTCTTCACCGCTCGCCCAGCATCGCGTCAGATCACGTTGGCCGAAGCCGCAGCCGACACATACACCGATGTCTTTCGCTACTCACCCCTGCACGACGAACACCTTGCGCTGGGTGCGCAGATGGATCGCTTCGGCGGATGGTGGAGGCCATGGAACTACGGCGACCACACGGTCGAGTATTGGGCGGTTCGCGAAGCAGTGTCACTGGGCGACGTGAGCACGCTCGGCAAACTTGTGGTCACTGGCCCCGATGCTGTCGAGTTCCTTGAGCGGCTCTACCCAACCACGGTGGCCGACATTAAGCCCGGCCGCTCGCGCTATGTGCTGCTGCTCAACGAGCGCGGCCACCTCATCGACGACGGCATGATCTGTCGCGAAACCGAGACTCGCTTCGTGCTCACCTTCACGTCAGGTGGCGCAGCGAACGCCGAGATGTGGTTGCGCGACTGGGCCGAGACCTGGGCGATGCACGTACACATCCTCGATCGCACGATGTCGCTCGCAGCCATCAACGTCACTGGGCCATTGGCGGGCGAACTGCTGCAACGTGTCGGCCTCGCCGAACCACCGAAGTTCTTGCAGCATCGCCACACCGAAGTTGCTGGCATCGCGTGCCACGTCATGCGGCTCAGCTTCACCGGCGAGGCCTCGTTCGAACTACACCACGCCGTCGACCAGTCTGTCGAACTGTGGCGAGCGCTGATGGCCGCTGGTCGCGACCTCGGCATCAAACCCCACGGTTTGCAGGCGCTCTTTGGGCTGCGACTCGAAAAAGGCCACGTGATCGTTGGCATGGACACCGAACTCGACTCCACGCCGCGGCGCCTCGATATGGATTGGGCCGTGAAGATGGACAAGCCGTTCTTCTTAGGCCAAAGCGCACTCGCCCGCACCGCCACGCTGCCCGACCACCGTCGCCTGTTCGGATTCACGATGCCCGGCGCAGCGCCTATCGAAGGCAGCCCCATCTGGTCTGCGGGCAACATCGTGGGCCACGTCGCCTCAAGCTTCAACTCACCGCTCATGGGTCACGCCGTCATGCTCGGATGGCTCAAACACACGCCGTTCCCCGAGCAGGTGCAGATCGACGGACGCACCGCTTCGATCACCGATCTTCCGTTCTACGATTCGGAGGGCCGCCGTGCTCGCGCTTAACACCTTGCGCGGCATTCGTGTCGTGGCCGCACCCCACGTTCTCGATGCAGCAACGTGGCCGGCGCATGTCACCGCGTTACGCATCGCACCCGACGACATCTTTGCCATCGAGGCAACCGAATCCGACGCGGCCGGTGTCGCAGCCGCCGACCCGCACTCGATCATTGTCGACGAACATGGTTTTGTCGGCTGCTGGCTCGATCATCAACAACTCGAGCACATCACGCGACACATCGAGTGGCATGCGCCGTCGCACCGACCAGCGCTGGTGCAGGGTTACGTGGCTGGAGTTCCCGCCAAGATCTGGCTCACCAACGAACGATCCCTGTTGCTGTGTGCGAGCCCGTATGCAGCCGACCTGATGGAGCGTGTGTCATGAATGAGTTCGTCGAGACACTGCTCGAGATGAAGTGGCACGAGCCCAAGAGTTCGTACGACGTGGTCATCATCGGCGGTGGTGGGCACGGTCTCGCCACGGCCTATTACCTCGCCACTCAACACGGCATCACCAACGTGGCCGTCATCGAGGCCAACTACATCGGCTCGGGCAACTCTGGCCGCAACACCACCATCATCAGGGCCAACTACGGCATCCCCGAATCGGTGAGGTTCTACCAGCACAGCCTCGAGCTCTATGCGGGCCTCGAAGACGAGACCGGCTGTTGGATCATGCACGCCACCAAGGGCCTCCTGTGGATTGCGCACACCGAGACCGGTATGCGCGCCGAGCGAGCGCGAGCGCTGATCAACACGGCGTGTGGTGCCGAAACCCATGTGGTGGGCCCCCAAGAGATCAAGCAGATCTGCCCACAGATAGACCTCACTGGCAACGGCCGCTATCCCGTGCTTGGCGCTTCGTATCACGTGGGTGCGGCCACAGCCCGCCACGATCGCGTGGTGTGGGCCTATGCGCAAGGCGCTATGGAGCGCGGCGTCACCGTGTTGCAGCACACCAAGGTCACCGGCCTCATCCGCGACGGCGAGCGTGTCGTCGGCGTCGAAACTGACCGCGGCCCGATTTCGGCAGGCATCGTGATGAGCGCCGTGGGCGGCAACGTCACCAAGATTGCAGCGCACGCCGATGTGCGGCTGCCGGTTCGCACACACGCATTGCAGGCGTTCGTCACCAACGCCTACGCACCCGGGTTTTCCGGCATCATCAGCGACTCCGAGTTGTCGTGCTACGTATCGCAAACACCGCGTGGCCAGATGCTCATCGGGGCAGAGTTCGAACCACAGCCCTCGTACTCGATGCAATCCACCTTCAACTCACTGGCGAGTTGCGCTAAAAAGATCACCAGCTGTTTGCCGTTCCTTCGCGACCTACGCGTGCTGCGCCAGTGGACCGGCATCTGCGATGTGTCGGCCGACTTCTCGCCCATCATGGGTTTCACCGGCGTTGATGGCTTCGTCATCTCAACCGGTTGGGGCACCTGGGGCTTCAAAGGCATCCCGGCCGGAGGCGAACAAATGGCGCAACTCATTGCCACAGGGAAGACCCCCGAGCTCATTGCGCCATTCGCACTCGACCGCTTTGCACGCGACCACGCGATGGCCGATCTCGGATCGGCAGGTACACGCTGATGTTGTGGCTTACATGTCCGAACTGCGGTAGTCGTCCCATCGAAGAGTTCGGCTTCGGCGGCGAACTTCCTACGGTGCCCGATCGCATCACCGATCCAAATGAGCGCGACATCGACTACGTGTGGATGTTCGACAATCTTGAAGGCATCAGCGTCGAGCGTTGGTTTCATCAGGCGGGCTGCCGACGCTGGCATACCGTTGAGCGCAACACGATCACCGACTCAGTAGAGCCGTAACGACCAACGCCGGCAATCAGGCCTCGACGTACGCAAAGGCCTGCGACGGGAAGCTCGAACGAACTCGGCTCTCGATGACGTCGCACAGCGGACGAATCGCCGATAGTGCCGTTCGCCGACCATCGTCGAATTGGTTGGTGGTGGGCATAATCACAACCCGCGTCGCTGCTCGCGAGATGGTGACCACGACCAGTACCTGCAGACCCTCGGCGGTCTCTAGATGCGCCGCATTGGTCAGCGACGAGCGCTCGAAAAATCCGATTGATGCGGCGCAGTCCTTGATGACGTTCATGATCTCGTCGCGATCGATGGTCGTTGAAACAACTACTTTGCAGCGAGGAGGCTTCGGCCGCACCGGCGAAGGAAAAAATGCCGCTGCAGCGGGGGGTACTGCAGCGGCCGGTGCTGCAACGACGGGGGGAGCCGTCACGGCACACGATGTTGGCAATGGTAGGCGACCACGACCGGGTAAACGCGCACCCTCGAAGTCGTCGTTATTGCGCATTCCGATAATTGGGTCCACGCTTGCTCCGATCCTCAGGCGCTCAGAGTAAGCCCATCGCAACAGTGAGGTAAGGCCGCGTAACGCATGTACCTAGGTACATGTACATGTATCCCTTCCCTGTACATGTCGTATCGGCGAGACTGACACGCTATGGGAGGGACAACAGCGAGCCAGTCGGCCGAACGCAGCCTGGCGCTGATTGCGGGCCGGGAGGCATGGAACGATGAGAGCCCCACTCGCTCGGCGGTCACCAAGGTGGCGGGCGTCCTTGAAGCAGCTGCCTTTTTCACTGCAGCCGTGCTGGGTTGGACATATCACCTCACGGCACGCAACCGCCCGAACTCATCAGTAATCGTGCTCGCGCCAATTGCCTTCAGCATCATCTGCCTCCTCTTTTCGGTGAGACAGCTTCTGCTTGTACTCATCGGGCGAGACCTGCCATTTCCCTACGGCGCCCGAGTCGTGGTGCGGTCCGTTCTCGCGTTGGCACTCATCACCAGCGCGTTCGCAGTGATGCCCGGATGGGCCTCGCTGAACACGTGGCCCATTGGCATCGCCCTCGGCGCCGATGCTGCGCTCACCTCGTGGGCCCTCGGATGGCATCTGCGGCCCGCCCGATGGTGGCCTGCGTTTATCGTCTCCCCTTATCACCTTGGCGCTGTCGGAGGATTGCTCGGCGCAGCCGCTTTTCAGCCAACAGGCTCGGTTTGGAGCACGGCGTTTCCGGTGCTGATCGCGCTGCATCTCTGGGTGATCATTGCTTCGTTGATCGCTTATGGACTCAACCTATTGAACGACAACGAAAAGGCCGACCGCGAACGCGCCTACAGCTCGGCAGCATCGATCGAGCACCAAAAGAACGCCCACTGGTTACACGACGACCTCTGCGCGCAGTTGCGTCTGGTCTCGATCCAGGTGCAATCACGGTCCATCGAACTCGAAGATGTCGCACAACTGCTCGACGACCTCGACCATCAGATTCGACTGCGCCAACTCGATGCGATCTTCGCCACAGAAACCGTGCGCGTCGCCGAGATCATCCAACCGTGGCTCCGCAGGGCGCAGAACAACGGCGTGCTCATCGACCGCGTCCCCTCGCTCGACGAAGTATCGATGATCGTGTCCACCGAGGTGGGCCGAGAGTTCTCGCACGCCGTCAGCGTGTTGACCTCAAATGCTCTCAACGCAGGCGCCACTCGCATTAGCTTCGACGTAACCCAGACCGAACACCACCTCAGCATTGCCATTACCGACGATGCTGGTGGCCTCACTACCCCCGAACTTCCTGTTGGCCGCGCCCTGTGGTCTCTGCAGCAAGATCTCGGCCAAGACCAGCTCGTTGTGACCCCCACGGCCACTGGCACCAAAGTTCAAGCGAACGTGGCACTCACCGAAAGGAACCATCGTGGCGCAGTTGTTGCTCGTTGATGATGCCAGCGCCTTAGCCGAACTGTTTGCACTCGCTATCGAGAGCAAACTCGGCCACTCTGTTGCGGTCGCTGTAGCGCTCGCCGACGTGGGCGACGCTCTCAAGAAGATCGATCACCTCGATCTCGCCATCGTCGACCTCTCGTTTCCGCAAGAGCAGGGCACCGGCCTCGACGCGTTGGCCGAGATTCACCTCGCATGTCCATCGGCCAAACTCGCCATCATTACCCAAGGCGACCTGTGGGTGGCTCAGGTGCTTCGCGACGCGTGGGAGTTGCTGCCCATCGCCACGGTGATCTCCAAGAGCGCACCGTTGGCATATCAACTCGCTGCGATTGAGTCGGTCGTCACCACCGGCAGCGCACCGGTAGATCCAGCGGTGCAGACGCTTCTGCCAGCCACTCGCTCGCCGTATCGCACCCTGTCAAGCTTTGCCTCGCTGGTGCATCACGGCGGCCATGCGAAGCTCTGGACTGCTCTACTGAGCTCAAACGATCCCTCGTACAAAGAGATCGCCGACATCTCGGGGCTCAAGCTCAACACTGTGAAGAACTACCGCGCCCAACTGTTGCCAGATCTCGTCACGCACGGCCTCGACGAACCAACGCTGCGCCAGATGCGCGACTTCGCCATTCGGTGCCGTCCCTTCCTTGCCCCCTACCTCGACGTTCGCGACTGCAAATGAATCGCATTGCCACAGGTATCTTCGCCCTCGGGCTTGGGTTCGGCGCCACCTTCGGCGCGTTCAAAATGAGCGAGTACGTCCAGACTCAGCGCAAGTCCGACGAGCGGCTCGGCTCGATCGACTTCGGCAAGTACTGCGACGGCCTCTATGGACTCGAGGCAACCTCGGTGAACATGTCAAACGACATCTACGGATGGGTCTGTACCTACCGCAGTAACGACGAGTTCACCGTGGTGAAAATCGATGCCGACGAGGCGTGCGCTCTGCTCTACCCGGGCGACACATATGCCAAAGCCGATGATCCCCGCGTCGAGACCAGCTGGAACTGTTTTCGAGGCAAGAACCAATAGGCCGGCGTGAGCCGCTATCGGGTTGGACGCTTGGCGAGGAAGTCGGCAAGCAACTGATTGGCCTGTTTCGACGCAGCATCGAGGGCTGCACCGGGCTCGGCGTGATCATCGAGAATCGCGTGTGTCAGCGCCCATAAAACTGGATCGATCGAAGGCCCATACAGTGGGCCTGCCGAAGCCGCGCTGCCCGACATTGCCTTGAGTTGGTCGTAACCAACCTTGAGCTCAGGGTGTTGCTTCCATGCCGCTACGAGCGCAGGCTCAGCCGCAACGGCCGTGCTTGAAGGTATGTAGCCGGTGGCCACATCGAACTGTGCCACTCGACTTGGTTGGGTGAGCCAACGAACTACATTCCACGCTGCTCCGGCACGCTCTGGCGCCTGATGATCGATCACAAACATTGCGTTGCCCCCGACCAGTCCGCCCACGCCAGGACCAGGCATGGGGCCGACACCAAGCTTGAAGTTCGAGAGTTGGCCACGACCTTCAACAGCCAAAATGTCGCCAATCGAACCTGAGGTGTGAATCGACATCGTTGAATCGAGGATCACGCGAACGAGGTCTTCTTGACCCGTTTGTTGCCCGCCGATCCATGTGGCGCCACCAGTGCGAACCAACTCGTCGAGCCACTTCATCGCGGCCCGGTTGTCGGCCGTGTTGAAGTCGACCGAAATATTCTCGCCATTTCGACCATTGTTCGGCGCCGCCACAATCTCGCCACGTTGGGCGGCCCATTGCTGAATCACATAGTTGGCGTACCACTCATGAATCACGAGGCCGTACTTGCTGACGCCACGCTCTACGACAGCCTTCGAAGCCGCCAACAACGCCTCGGGCGTGGTCGGTGGACGCTTCGGATCGAGACCTGCTGCAGTCATCTCGTTCGCGTCGAACAAGAGCAGCAGCGTAGACACGCCGTAGGGCACAGCGCGCAGTACACCTTCAACGCTGTACGCGGCGGCGACAGCCGGGAGAAAGCCAGCCGCAGTTGACGTGCCAGATGGGCACTCAGCCGGGGTGATGGTGCCAGCAGCGTCGGTAAGCCGCTCCAGGGACGAAGTTGACGAGATCACGATGTCGGGCCAATTGGCCTTTGGCGTAGCGTTCAAACGATCGAGCATCGCACCAAAGCCCTTGAGGCTCTCGGACTTGAGCGTGATCTGGGTCTGAGTGGCATTGAATTCTGCAACAAATTCGTTGAAGAGTTTCCCCGCGTTTTGGTCAGGAAGAATGTGCCAAATCCTGATGGTCTCATTGCCCGTAGGGCTGACACAGCGCGGTGCGGTGACTGCGATGGTCGAGTCAGAGACGGCCGAGGACGATGTTTCAGCAGCATCTGTTGCAGGAACTGCCGCCGTAGACGTGGTCGAACTGCAGCCCGCACACAGTGCTCCGGCTACGAACATCAGCAAGAATCGATTGACCATGGCGTGTGGCTCCAAGCCAGCTAGAGAACGTTTTTTCTTGGTGATTACAGAGAGGCACGGTAGCCCAGAGATTTCGATGCGCCAGCCAAACTGGCGCAATCGCGTACACTATTTTGCTCAGTCGTCGGCTTCCGACTTTGGGCGCATTGGCAGCGTGTTGCGCCATTCGCCATCGAGATCAAACAGTGCTGCGGCAACTGCCGGTGCCGTTGGCACGAGGCCAATCTCCCCAACGCCTTTGATGCCGTACGGAGACCGTGGCTGTGGCACTTCGACCAACTGCACTTCGATAATCGGCACGTCTTTGGCGCGCATGATTCCGAGCGAACGCAACGTGGTGTTGGTGGGGAAACCGGTTTCGGGATCGTGAGGGAACTGCTCGGTGAGTGCGTAGCCCAAACCCATGTGCACGCTGCCTTCGATCTGACCTTCGCACAACAACGGATTCACCGCGCGGCCCACATCGTGCACCGCGACAACACGCTCGACAAGGCCGGTGCTTCGATCGATAACCGCCATCTGCGCCGCGTAGCCAAACGCTGCATGAATCAGCGGATTGGGTGCATCGGGGTCACCGATCTTTTGTGTCCAATCGACGAGGTGTTCGCCTACGTAGTCGACGTCAATCTCGCATCCACCAGCCACCGCTGCTAACGCTGCTTGCTGCACCGAGCCCGCCGCCATCAGCGTGCCGCGCGAGCCGGTTGTCTGTCCGAAGCCCAGTTGCCGCGTGGTGTCCACGATGACCTCGATGCGGTTGGGGTCGATGCCAAGTTCTTCGGCAGCAATCTGCAACGCAACGGTGTGCACGCCTTGGCCCATCTCGGTGAATCCGTGGCGCACCTCGATGTCGCGACCATGAGCGTCGGGAGTTTCGCGGAAGCGAACCACGGCTCGACACAACTCGCGAAAGCCATTGCCGAGTCCACTGTTCTTCAACCCAAGCCCAAGGCCCACGGCTTTGCCAGCAGCGCGCGCTTCGTCGTAGCGCCCCTTGATGGCATCGAGACACGCTTCGGCGCCTGCACTGCCTTCGTCCATCACTTGGCCCGGACCCCACACTTCGCCGGGGTGGATCACGTTGCGCTTACGAATCTCCCAACCCGAGATACCAACCTGCTGGGCAAGGCGATCGAGCACTCCGTCCATCGCGAACTGAGCCTGATTGGCACCAAATCCGCGGAACGCTCCGCACACAGGGTTGTTGGTACGCGCTGCCACAGCGGTGACATCGATGGCTGGCACTCGGTACGGGCCGCTGGCGTGACCGGCCGCGCGCTCGAGCACTTTCATGCCCACGCTGGCGTACGCGCCCGAGTCGCCAACGGCATGCACGCGCAGACCAGTGAGCTTGCCGTCGGCATCGCAACCGGCCCAATACTCGAGCATGATCGGATGACGCTTGGCGTGCATGCGCAGGCTCTCTTCGCGGCTCACGGTGCATTTCACCGGAGTCTTCAGCCACCACGCAGCAAGTGCCGTGTGCGCTTGATTGCACATGTCTTCTTTGCCACCGAACGCTCCACCGTTTGAGACCAGCGTGACTACGACCTTGTCGTTGTCAACGCCAAGCATGCGCGCGATGTCATCACGGTCGTCCCACACACCCTGACCACCGCTATACACCTGCAACGTGCCGTCAGGTTGCGGCACGGCCAGCGTGCTTTCGGGTTCAAGAAAGGCGTGCTCGATGCGTTGGGTAGTGAACACCTCGTGCACGGTGAAGGCGCTGCCCGCGAGCGCTGCGTCGACATCGCCGCGTGAGTACTCACTCGTGCTCAGCACGTTTGAGGCCGTACCCCACACCGCCACCGGCGCGTCGGGGAGCAGCGCTGCAATCGGATCTGTCACCGGGGTAAGCGGGTTATAGGTAACAGCAATCAACTGCGCTGCGGCACGGGCATGTTCGCGTGTGTCGGCCACGATCACTGCAAGCACATCGCCCGCGTAGCTGGTGCGACCTCCGACCGGAATCATCACCGGCCAGTCCTTGTAGATGATGCCAACCATCAGCTCGCCTGGAATGTCGGCAGCGGTGAACACCGCGGTAACGCCTGGCGCGGCCTCGGCGGCGCTGGTGTCGATGGCGAGCACATCGGCGCGGGTGTGATCGGTGAGATGTAGGGCGGCGTGCAACATGCCCGGCACGCGCATGTCATCGACATAGCCGCGATCGCCGAGCGTGAGTTCACGTGCTTCGTACTTCGCGCCTGCGCCACCAACAGCGTCGGAGAGCGCGGGCTCGAATGTCTTGCCGGTTGCGACGCCTTCGATGGCGTCGAGCACCTTCACGTATCCGGTGCAACGACACAGATGCGCGCCCAGGTGGCGCGCCATATCGCCGCGCTTGAGGTCGGCACCCTTCTTGTCGATCTGCGCCTTGGCGCGCATCACAATGCCGGGGATACAAAAACCGCATTGCAATCCGCCACACGCTGCAAACGCGTTGGCGAATCGATCGCGCTCTTCAACATCAACACCCTCCAGCGTGACGACAGACTTGCCTTCAATCTTCGCGATCGGCTGCTGACAGCTGACCACAGCCTTGCCATCGATGAGCACCGTGCAACAGCCACACTGCCCGCTTGGCGAGCAACCATCTTTGGGCGACGTGATGTCGAGTTCGTCGCGCAGCGCCGACAGCAGGTGCGGGTGATCGCTACGCACGCTGACCGGCGTGCCATTCACGATGAATGGCACGGTCGTTGGGGCAGCAGATTCAGTCACGTTTTACATTTTGTCAAAGACGGGACCATTTAGGAAGACTAAGCGCGCAAAGCCTTCGCAGCGTGGAGCCTGATTACGACAACGAGTCGGCTTCATCACCCACGTATGTGGCCAGCACGCGCTGCATGTTGATGATGCGGCACTCCTCGCTGGAGAGCGTGAGATGCGTGAATCCGGGCTGATGCAGGCCGCGCTGAAACCGCTTGAGCATCGAGAGGTCTTGATCGATCACAACGCCAAGGCTTGCGTCTGCAGGCAACGCCACATCGAACGGCTTGGCGGCCGGCGCACCTTGGGGCGCACGAGCCAGCAGATACATCGAGAGCTCTGCTTGATCGGGCGTAGCTCCTGGCCGCGAGATCAGCACATTGACCATGTCTCCCCACACCAACACGGTGGTGTTTGGAAACAGGTTGTATTGCGAAAGCCGCAGGAGGCCATCGGTGTCGTAGCCATTGAGATCTATGCCCCGCGTGAGTTGATGCTCACGAATGCGCTGCGCGATGACATCGCGAATTGTCTGACCCTCGGGCGGAACCGGAGCCTGCGATTGGGTCTTGAACTCGGAGCCCATGCGCTCGCCCTGAGTAACAACGAACGAATCCCACACGGCCTGATCGCTGCGGTCACGCAACCGCGGACTCGCCACGCCGTAGCGCTGATGCGACACAGAATGATGATCCCAAACGTGCTGCTCGGTGTTCATGTCGTCGATGCTTGCCAGCATTTCTGGATGGATGCCTTGCACGTGATACGTCTCGCTGAAACCGTCGGCGACAACCTTCCAGTTGCTCTCTACGTTTGAGACAGTGGTGAAGCTGCACCGAAACTCGTGCAGGTTGGCCCACTCGCTGTCGTGCGGAACGCCTTCGAGATATTCATGCAGCGGCGCAGCGCGCGTATCGAGGTTCACAAAGACCAGCGGACCCCACGTATCGACGCGTGCAGCAATGAGTGACAACTCATCGTTGTCGAGCGTTCCGAAGCCCTTGCGCGACGGCACCTCACGCAATGCGCCCGACAGATCCCACGCCCACCGGTGATACGGACAACGCAGTTCTTCTATGCCTGATCCACTGCCTTCGCAGATGGCATTGCCACGATGCAGACACACGTTTTGAAACGCTCGCAGCTCGCCATCATGGTCGCGAACAATGATGATGCTGTTGCGGCCGCAGCGGTACTCGTAGAAGTCGCCTGGCTCGCGGACATGATCAACCGTGCAGGCAACTTGCCACACACGCGGCCACATTCGCTCGGCCTCGAGGGCAGCGAATTTGGGTGAGGTATAGCGGGCCGATGGCACCCTCACTGGCACGACCGACTCGCTCACTCAGTTACCAGAGAGTTCGCTGATGTCGACACTTTGATCTGCGGCTGGCAGCGCAAGCGTGACCTTGGGATTGATCTCGGTGTAGCGAGCCACGTAGTCGAAGGTCTGATCGGCTACGGCAATGCCGAACTTGATCTGTCGGATGTAGTTATGGATGTCGACCCAAACCTCGTAGGTCACAACGTCGGGCAGCGTGACGCCGCTATCGCCGAGCAGCTTCTTGCGGGTGACACCGGCAACCTTGAGCGCATCATCGGTCGTCACGTCAAAGGAAAAATGCTCAGCTGCCATGCCGCCAAGAATTGTCTCGCGTGCGATGTCTCTGACGCTCGTGGCTTGATCGACCAAGGCGGCGCCTCCAAGCGGATCATGCATGCCCGGCAGCACGACATCGGTCAAATCGACGCCATCGGCCTCAGCCACCTTTTTGAGGTCAACATGAACCCAGGTCTTACCCGCCGGCAGCGTTTGCCCATAAAACTCGGCTGAAACGAACATCACCAGGCCGTGCAGATCGAGATATGCCGACAGCGTCTTGCCGCCTGGCACCCCAAGCGCGGCGCCATCAAGATCCAGCTTCATCAGGCCAGCATTGACGTCGAGGACACCCGAAATTGGCAGTGCCGATGCACCAGCGGAGACTTCTACTTCGAAGCGCAAGCGCTGGACATTCTTGGTGGCTGCGCCCGAAGCCTTCAACGAGAACGTGGCCCGGTCTTTGGGCTTCAACACAAACGACAGCGCGACGATCATTGCCAACACCACGACACAGCCAACAACACCACGGCGAACACGTCGCGCTTTCAACACCGGAGTTGCAACGACAATTGACTCGTAGGGGCCAGAGGGCACATTGGCGGCCATGTCTGAGGGCGGCGCCCAAGAATCCCCAGCGAGGTCGTCGTCTGTCATTGCGCCGACCCTAGTCAGGCAGGACGACCCCACGTTGCGTTGTGATGCGGCCGTAC
>JBAXER010000036.1:0-27021 GCA_037140375.1 Actinomycetota bacterium | reverse complement strand
TTCGGGGAAGCTGACGTTCAGCTGTTGGCGGCCACAAGTGCGAGCACTTCGCCGGTCTCAATGCGCAGCACATAGAGCTCGCCATCGGGACCCTGAGCGATAGAACTGGTTGCTGACAGGGTTGTCGAAAGCGTGACCTCGGCACCGATGCTGCGATCGTCGTTGATGTGCAAGGCGCGCACCTGACCGCTGCAGTAATCGCCGTACACGTAAGAGCCCACCAGTGATGGCACGGCTTTGCCGCGGTAGCGCACGCCGCCCGAGATTGAGCAGCCGGCATCGCCGTGTTGGTATTCGTAGATGGGCATTGTGACTTGTTCGCCAGGCTGATCGACGTTGAAGCGATGGGTGCCTTCGAACGCGCTCCATCCAAAGTTCCAGCCGTGGATGCCGCCGAGGCCGACCCATGCCACATCGATTTCTTCCCACTCGTTTTGACCGACGTCGGCGATCCACAGATCGCCGGTGGCCTGATCGAAGTTGAACCGCCATGGGTTGCGCAAACCGATCGCCCAGATCTCTGGGCGCGCCTTGGGATCGTTGGCGAAGGGGTTGTCTTTGGGAATCGAGTACGGCCCCGAAGGACTGGCCTTGGGATCGATGCGCAGAATCTTGCCGAGAAGTTCGCTGGTGTTCAGCGCACGGCGATCGGGGTCGTTGGCCGCCCCGCCATCGCCCATGCCGATGTACAAGAACCCGTCGGGGCCGATGCGCAGCGCACCGCCATTGTGATTGGGGTACGGCTGGTCAATGGTCAACAACTGTCGTTGGCTGGTTGGCTCGAACATGCCGTCGGTGCCTACTGCATATTCAGCGATGACGGTGTTGCCGTCGGTGTTGGTGTAATCAACGTACGCGTTTTGTCCGTCGGCGGAAAACGTGAGGCCGAGCAGACCCCGCTCGCCGCCAGCCGAAATGCTGCTGGTGAGATCGAGCACCGCCTTGGGGTCGAGTACTCCGTTGCGGATGGCCGAGATCTTGCCCTCGCGGCTGACCACAAACAAGGTCGTGTCGCCCGAGCGATAGGCGAGATCGAGCGCGCCCGGAACCTTGGCGACTTCGGTGAATGCCACCTGCTCGGCCGTGAGCGGCGTGGTGACGACGGGCGCGGCGGTTGTGGTTGTGGCCGGCTCAGAGTTGACGACCGACGTGTCAGCAACCGCTGAGTCTTGCGGTGCGCTGCTTGCGGGGCCATCGCTTGGGTTCGAACTGCTTGAGCATGCCGACCCGACAAACACGAGTGTGGCAAGCGCGTAACGAAGTGCTGTTCTCATTGTCCGACCCGCGCCAATCCTTCTTGTACAACAGTGACAGCAAGGGTGCCGTCTTGACGGTAGATGGCTCCGCCGGCCAGGCCGCGTGCGCCTGTTGTAGAGATGGCGCTCTGGTCGTAGAGCAACCATTCGTCGGCACGAAATGGGCGGTGGAACCACATGGCGTGGTCGAGGCTTGCCATCTGCAGGCCGGGACTGTCCCACGAGAGGCCAAAGGGCAACACCGTGGTGTCGAGCAAGGTCATATCGCTGGCATAGGTGACGATGCAGGCATGCAACGTGGGATCGATCGGCAGTTCGCCATCGGCGCGCAGCCACACTTGCTGACCCTGCGCTGCCTTGCCTCGACGGCTGATGGGGTCGTCGTTTACGTAGCGCAGATCGATGGGGCGGGGCATGTCGTACCAATCGCCCATCTGCACCTTGTAGGGCTCCATGCGGGTTTTGAAATCGGGCAGCGTGTCGGGATGGGCAAGGCCCGCAGGCATTTGGATCTGATGGTCGGGGCCGTCTTCGGCGACATGGAAACTGGCCTGCAGGTTGAAGATGACCTTGCCGTGCTGAATGGCAACCACGCGGCGGGTGGTGAAACTCTTGCCGTCGCGGATGCGGTCGACTTCGTAGAGAATGGGCACGTTTGGGTCGCCTGGGCGAAGGAAGTAGGCGTGCAGCGAATGCACCATTCGGCCCGGATCGTCGACGGTTCGGGCGGCGGCAACCAACGCCTGTCCGGCCACCTGTCCGCCAAAGACTCGCTGGCGGTTTTCGTCTGGGGAACGGCCACGGAAGATGTTGACCTCGATTGCTTCGAGGTCGAGCAACTTCACGAGATCGTCGAGAGGTTCTTGCATCCGTCTATGTTGCCATGGAAATGGAGGGGCCACCCGTTCGGTCGAAGGACCGTGGGCAGATTATGGTGCCCTCGATGCCTCTTCTTCCGCTTGACCCAGACCAGCTGCTCAGCACCACGCGTGCGGTTCGTAAACGACTCGACTTCACGCGACCCGTGCCCGACGATCTCATCCGCGAATGCGTGGCCGCAGCGATGCAGTCACCCAGTGGTTCGAACAACATGACCATGCAGTTCGTGATCATTCGCGATGTCGAAAAGCGCAAGGCAATCGGTGAGGTGTATCGCCAGGCATACAGCATCTACAAGACCCTCGACGGCGTATACATCCGCAGCATCGACAAGGGAGAAGCCGCTGCTCAAGAGCAGCAAGAGCGCTCGGCCGACAGCGCCGATTTCCTTGGCGATCACATGGGCGATGCGCCAGCGCTGGTGTTGGCGTGCAGTGTCGGGGCACGCGTCGATGGCGCCCCAGCGATGATGGCCGCTTCGTTGATGGGCAACGTGTTGCCAGCCACCTGGAGCTTCATGCTTGCAGCGCGGGCACGCGGACTCGGCACGGCATGGACCACCGTGCATTTGATGATGGAGCAACAGGTTGCCGACATCGTTGGTATCCCATTCGACACAGTGCAGCAGGTCTGCCTGAGCCCGTTGGCCTACACCATTGGCACCGACTTCAAGCCCGCTTCTCGCCCAGCTCCTGATTCGATTATCCACTGGGACAAATGGTGATTCCTGCCGATCTGCGCGCTCATGCCGTGGCAGCAAAAGGGTTCATGCCGCCCGACGAAGGCGATGCGTTATACGAGGCCGCAGTCGAGGCTGGCGTCCGATGCGCGGGTCTCGCGTTTTTAGAAGTTGGCTCGTACTGCGGCCGCTCCACTGTTTGGCTCGGTGGCGCAGCGCGTGAGTGCGACACGGTCGTGTTCGCTGTTGATCACCATCGCGGCTCAGAGGAAAACCAGTCAGGGTGGGAGCATCACGACCCCACGGTGGTAGATCCGCGTATCAATCGCATGGACACGCTCCCCATTTTCCGCGCTGCCATCTACGACGCAGGCGTCGAGGATTTCGTTGTTGCTGTTGTGGGTCAGTCGCCCGCCGTGGCCAAGTACTGGACCTCGCCGCTCGCGTTTTTGTTCATCGACGGCGGACACGGTGTAGAACCAGCACGCGCCGACTTCGAGGGATGGACTCCGCACGTGGCTGTCGGCGGCACGTTGGCGATTCACGATGTGTTCCCCAACCCAGCCGACGGTGGTCGACCGCCATACGAGCAGATTTATCTGCCTGCGTTGGCAAGTGGCCGATTTGAACTGCAGTCGGCAACGGGCTCGTTGCGTGTGCTGCGCTGCATTGGCTGATCTCTAGACGAACTGCACACCTTGCGCGAGCGGCAGATCGTTCGAGTAGTTGACCGTGTTGGTAGCTCGGCGCATATAGGCCTTCCATGCGTCGCTGCCGCTTTCGCGTCCGCCTCCGGTGGTCTTCTCGCCGCCAAAGGCGCCACCGATTTCAGCACCCGATGGGCCGATGTTCACGTTGGCGATGCCGCAGTCGCTGCCGTCGGCGGCGCAGAAGCGTTCGGCCTCGCGCACATCGGTGGTGAAGATGCTGCTGGCCAAGCCTTGCGGCACGCCGTTCTGCAATGCGATGGCCTGATCAAGATCGTCGTAGCGCATGATGTAGAGCAGCGGAGCGAAGGTCTCGGTGGCCACAATGGCGGTCTGCGCTGGCATGGTGACAATTGCTGGCCGCGTGTACGCCGCGTGAGGAGCTTGGTCGAGCAACAGCCGTTCGCCGCCCACGATGAGGTGGCCGCCGTCGGCAGTTGCAGCGCTGATCGCGGCGCTCATCTTGTCGAAGGCAGTGGTGTTGATGAGCGGGCCCACCAACGTGGATGATTCAAACGGATTGCCAACCGGAAGCGTTGCGTAGGCGGCGGCGAGTCGTTCGATGAGTTCGTCGTGGCGACTGTTGTGCACGATGACGCGGCGCAGCGTGGTGCATCGCTGCCCGGCCGTGCCCGCCGCCGAGAAGGTGATGCCGCGCACCGCAAGTTCGGCATCGGCCGATGGGGCAACGATGGCAGCATTGTTGCCGCCGAGTTCGAGAATCGAGCGACCAAAGCGGGCCGCAACCACCGGCGCCACGCGGGCGCCCATTGTGGTGGAGCCAGTTGCGCTAATCAGCGCCACGCCAGGATGCGCAACAAGTGCCGCGCCAACGTCGGCGCCGCCGAGCACGACCTGGCTGAGGTGCGCCGGTGCGCCCGCCAGCGCGGCCGCCCGCTCATACAGCGCCTGCGACGCCAGAGCGGTGAGCGGCGTGAGTTCGCTGGGCTTCCAGATCACCGGGTTGCCGCACACCAACGCGATCGTGGTGTTCCAGCTCCAGACAGCCACCGGGAAGTTGAACGCCGAGATCACGCCGACTGGTCCAATCGGATGCCATGTCTCCATGAGACGGTGGCCGGGGCGCTCTGACGCCATCGTGTGTCCACCCATCGTGCGGCTCAGGCCCACTGCGTAGTCGCAGATGTCGATCATCTCTTGCACTTCGCCGAGGGCTTCGCTGCGGATCTTGCCAGCCTCAATCGACACGATGGTGGCGAGGTCGCCGATGTGCTCGCGCAGCAGTGCAGCGAGGTGACGAACCACTTCGGCGCGTCGTGGTGCTGGGGTGGTGCGCCATGTCGTAAAGGCGGCAGCGGCGCGCTCGACGGCGATGTCGACAGTGAGCTCGTTGCCGCCTGCGCCGTGGAGCCCAGCGACAGAGCCGAACTGCAGACCGTTGATGGGAGATCGCGCCGCATGCGACCCCGAAGTAAGCGCCACGTTGGTGCCGCACGCAGCGAGTGCTGAGCGGGCGAGCGTGAGCAGTGATTCAGATGTTGGCAGCGAGGTCACGCCAAGGGTTTAGTCGGTGCAGGAGACAGGCACAAACAATCGGCTGCCGGCCGAGGCGCCACAGATGGCGTCGGCGGCCAAGATGACCGCAGCTCCGGTGTAGGCAGAGCGCTCGCCAGCGGGGAATCGTTCGAGCGAGGGATACACGATGCCGGTGCTGTAGGCGCCGTCGTCGCAGCGATGGGCTCGGGTCCAGCTGAGCAGATCGGTTGCGGTGGCGAGATCGCCGATTGCGGTAAACGACAACGAAGCCTCGGCTGTCTCGGAAGCGGTGACCCATGGTTCGTCGCTTACGCAGCGAATGCCACGGCCTTCGATGGCGAAGGTTTCCCAGCCATCGGTGAGGCGGGCCTTGGCATCTTCGCCGATCATTGCACCGGTGAGCACTGGGTAATACCAGTCCATCGCCCAACGGGTCTTGGGCTCGAACGCTGTGTCGGCCTGAGTGCTGATGACAGCGCGCAACGCCTCGGCTGCTGCTGCCCAGTCGGGGCGTGGCTCGTTGATGAGGTCGGCCAGTTTCGAGGCGCACTGCAACGCGTGCATGATGCTGCTCGAGCCGGTGAGCAATGCATAGTCCCAAGGGCGCTCGCCGTCGGGCTCGCATGCCCACAAAATGGTGCCGTCGTGTCGACGCATGCCGAGCACCCAATCGATGGCGCGCTCGACGGTTGGCCACAGGTGATCAACGAAGGCGCGATCCCAAGTGCAGAGCCAGTGATGCCACACGCCAGCGGCGACGTAGGCACACACGTTGGTGTCGAGCTTGATGTCTTCGACCGTGCCATCGGGCAGGTAGTAGTTGTTCCAGCTGCCTTCGGGACGCTGTGTGTCGACCAGCCATTCGTAGGCCCGCTCGGCGTGCGAGTGCATGCCTGCGATGTCGAGCGCCATCGCGGTTTCGACGTGATTCCATGGGTCGCAATGGCCACCAACAAACCACGGAATCATTCCGGTGGGCAGTTGCAGATCGGCGATTGAGAGCGCGGTGAGGCAGACCTCTTCGGCGCTCAAGACGCCTTCGATGTCTGGAATGCGGCTCACGACGAAGCGACCAAGCTGGGCATTGGTTTGGTGCCGTACACGGCAAGGCTTTTCCCGAGTGCGGGGCTCAGCACGCGCTCGGCGATTCGCGTGACCTTGGGGCCCTTGATGATGTCCCATTCGAGGAACTTCTTGTATGCGTTGACGGCCTTGCTGTCTTCGCGACGTGGGCCGACGGCACACTTGAGCCACCAGTACGGCGAGTGCAGCGCGTGTGCGTGGTGGCTGCCGGTAACGGTGAGCCCCGACGAACGCAGCTTGGCTTTGAGTTCGGTCTCGGTATAGATGCGAACGTGGCCGCCCACCGACTTGGGTGCGTGGTATTCGTCGCTGAGCATCCAGTTGATCTTTTCTGGCAACCACGAAGGCACGGTGCCGGCAAAGCGCCCACCTGGCTTGAGTACGCGCACCATCTCGGCGATTGCTCCGACATCGTTTTGGATGTGCTCGAGAACCTCGCTGGTGATGACGATGTCGAACGTGTTGTCGGGGAATGGCAACGTGGTGCCGTCGCCGCGCAACACACCCACGTAACTGTGCAGTGGGATTTCGCCGGCATCGACCATGCCGCCCAAGGTGGCGCGGGTTCCGACCACTTCGTCGGCTGCGTAATCGAGCGCCACAACGCGTCCGCCGCGTCGGGCTACTTCGAAACAGTGACGGCCGAAACCGGCACCAACATCGAGCACGAGGTCTCCGGGCTTGAGGCCCAATCGATCGAATCGGATGGTGAGCACTACGAGATACGTCCGTTCGCGCGCAGCTTGGCGATGTTGTGAGGCATGGCCAACACTTCGCGGTACTGATCGACGGTGAGCTTGGCGCAGTGGGTCCAGCTCCAGCGCTCGACCACGCGCTGACGGCCGGCCTCGCCAATGCGATGACGGAGCTCGGGGTTCTCAAGTGCCAGACGAATTTGGGCGGCGAGACCCTCGGCGTCGCCGGCCTTGCACTGGAACACGGTGTCGCCGTCTTTGCCGGTGACTTCGGGAAGCGCGCCGCCATCAGTGGCAACGAGCGGCGTGCCAGTGCACATTGCTTCGATAGCGGGAAGGCTGAAACCTTCGTAGAGGCTGGGCACGACGGCCAATTCGGCCTCGGCGTAGAGCTCGACGATGCGCTCGTCGCTGACGCCGCTGACGAAGTTGATGTATGGGCGCAGACCGAGGCGCTCGATGAGATCGTCGCTGTGGCCTTCGCGCGGCTTGCCGATGATGGTGAGCGTGATGTCGCGCTCGGTGCGTAGCTTGGCCATCGCCTCGAGCAAGTACGACAAACCCTTGAGCGCAACGTCGGCCGACGCTGTGGTGATGAGTCGGCCAGGAACTCGGGCAACGTGCGGCAGTGGCTTGAACAGGTCGGGGTCTACGCCCACCGGCACGAGACGCATGCGATCGAGGCTGACACCCATGTCGGCGTTGATGTCCTTGATGCTGTTTTCGCTGACGACCACAATGCGCGGCATGCGACTGGCGACGCGGCCCTGCATCTTCACGAAGCCGTACCAGCGACCAACGCTGCGACGCTTCCAACGTGATGGGGCGTGGCTCATCTCGAGTTGGCGGTCTTTGGTGATGGGGTGATGCAACGTGACAACCGTGGGGATGATCTTTTCGATCTGCAAGATGCTGTAACCGAGGCACTGGTTGTCGTGTACAAGATCGAAGTCGCGCGTGCGTGACTTGAGTGCCTTGTAGGCGCGGGCGCTAAACGCGAGTGGCTCGCTGAATGTGCCGGTGAGATATTGCAATGTCTCGAGGACATCTTCTTTGCTCTTCATCTCCCAGTAGGCGGGCAGACGGCCCGGATACTGCTCGTTGAAAATGTCGAGGCTGGGAAGTTTGTGCAGTGGAACGCGCGAATCAAGAATGGGATACGGCTGACCACCGAACACTTCGATCTCGTGACCGAGGTCGGCGAGAGCCTTGGTGAGATGACGCGTGTATACCCCTTGGCCACCCACGTGCGGCTTGCCTCGGTAGGTGAGGTAAGCAATCCGCAGGGGCCCGTTGGGGTCCGAGGCTGTAGACATGGAAGCCAACGCTATCGGCGCATGGTTGCGTACCGGTGTAAGTGCGGGGTATTCGGCACCTGTCACGAGACCGTCATCTAGGTCTTATCGTGTGGTCTGAGCTGCGGTGATGTCCCAGCTGATGGTCATTTCGCGACGTAGCGTTTGCCCCGCCCCAAGAGGCGATGAACCCGCCGATGGCGGCGATTTCACGAGCTTGGCGATATTGAATCCGTCGGGCGGACCCGACTGCGGCTCGACGCATGTGGCATGAGCGGGCTGGTCGTAGATGACCCAATGGTCGCAATCGCTGTCAACCGTGATCAGCAGTGAATCGTGGTCGGGGGTTTCGTATCGCAGCTCGATCGGCGCCAAGGGATTGGTGAAGCAATCGTCCCAAGGTTGATCGCTCGGACTTGCCACCTCGCCAGTGGGAATGCCGTGGGCATCGCGAACGTACATTTCGCCAAAGTGCAGTTGCGCCGACTGAGGCTTGGCGAACCACGGATGCCACCCGAGCTGGGCGGGCATGTCATGGTCGGCGGCGGTGACCGAGAGTTCGCAACTGAGACGATCGTCATGCAGTTCGATGCGTTGTGTCGCTGAGCCACCGAATGGCCAGTGCGGCCCGAGCTCGCACGACAGCGTGACCGCATTGCCATCGATCGAGTCAACATGCCAGACGCGGGTGAACACGGTTCCATGGATGGCGTGCGGCGCAAGGTTGATGGGCAGTTGGTGCGTGACGCCCTCGAAGGCGAAGGTTCCATCGCGGATGCGGCCGGCCCATGGCGCCATCGGGTAGCAACCCCACGCCATGGGATCGAGCCCGTGGGCGTCGGCGACGCGGTCGGGGTTGTCAGGCGGCTGGACCAACAGTTCAACGCCGTACACCGCGAGCGATGCCACACGGCCGCCATGCTCGGGGCTGATCGAGCAGTGCGCTGAGCCTGCGTGTAGTTGGATCACGATGCAGAGTCTGCCCGCAGCCGCCATCGGGTGCGAGCCTCAGATGCAACAATGGCTCTGTGCGTGCATTGGTCCAGCGAGTTCTTGAAGCAAGTGTCACCGTCGTGAGCGCCGACGGCGCCGAGGTTGTTGGCGCTATTGGCGCCGGGCTCTGCGTGCTCGTGGGAGTGACCCACGACGACACGTTCGCCAACGCTCGCAAGCTTGCCGACAAACTGTGGCACCTACGCATCATCGACGACGAGAACGGTGTGATGAACCGGTCGGTGGCCGATACCAGTCGCGAGATTCTTGTCGTGAGTCAGTTCACGTTGTATGCCGATACCGGTGCTGGGCGACGTCCGAGCTACATCGCTGCGGCGAAGCCCGACCACGCCGAGCCGCTTGTTGCTGCAGTGGTCGATGAGTTGCGGTTGCTCGGCGCCACGGTTGCTACCGGTCGGTTCCGCACTGACATGCACGTCGCGCTCGTGAACGACGGCCCGGTCACGTTGTTCATCGAGATCTAGCTCTAGCTCGCGCCGTCAGCGCTCGAACGTTTGGCGCGATCACGCGAGAACCAAGCGGCAACAGCGAACGCCAGCGCCGCCAGTGCTACCCATGGGATGTCGCCCAACCACACGTACCACGTGGTGCCGGTGCGTAGCTCAACATCGTGAATGATCACCCGCTGCTCACTCACGCCCGTGCGACTGATGACGTCGCCGTCGGGAGATACAAACGCGCTGAACCCGGTTGGTGCGGCCTGCACCACCCACCGATCCGTTTCGATCGCGCGCAATCGAGATGATGCAACCTGTTGGGTCTGCAGCACGGTCCATGTGTAGCTCGAACCGTTGGTGGGGTTGATGATCAGTTGACCGCCGTGGCTGACGCCGTCGCGACCGCGGCCGCCGAAGAACACTTCCCATGAGATGACAACGCCAACTCGGGTGCCGTCGGGCAAGGTGAGATAGCCGGGTCCGCGGCCGGCTACTGCGTCGCGCGGCACCAGGTTGGTTGGCGCCCCGAGCGCTGAGAGCAAGCCACGCAGGGGCATGTATTCGCCGAACGGAACGCGTCGAACCTTCTCGTAGCGGCTGGTGACTTGGCCGTCGGGAGCGACCACAACTTGGGCGTTGAGGAAGCGGTCGTTTGGTGCGTCTTCGGTGATGCCAACGAGCATCGGTACGTTGAGACGGCGAGCCTCGGCTGCCACGCTCTCGAGCTCGGGACTTGCAGCAAACGTGGCCACGTCGATGACATTTTCGGGCCACACCACAAGGTCGACTTTGTCGGCCGCAGTGATGGTTTGGGTAGCCGCAAGGTGACGATCGAGCACGATGCTTGAGTCGGTGAAGATTGCGTGGGTGCCTTGTTGGCCGCCACCCTGAACGGCTGCAATTCGCAGCGAGCGTCCGGTTGCGTGCCCGGTTGGTGCGAGCGCCGCGAGCACGATGATGCCCACCACGGCGCCGAGCGCCAGCACGCCGTGCAGCGATCCGGTGGCACCACCACTACGACGTTTGGCGAACTGCGGCACTGCCGGCGATGGCCCGGCCAAAGCGAAGCCGATCTGGAATGTGATCCACGTGAGCAGCACGGCGCCACCGATGCGAGCAACGCCAACGAGGGGTCCGCTGCTTTGTCCAATGGCCAGGCTGGCTAGCGGAACCCCGCCGAACGGGAAGCAGAAGCGGGCGGCCTCAATCAGCGTGTGGATCGCAGGTCGGGCGACGACGCGCCAGCGGCCCGTGGGTGCTGCCATCGCTGCGAGCGCATGGAGCGTGGCGAACATGGCGGCGCCGAGGAGATAACCGGGAGCGGTGAGAAACCACATCCAGACCATGCCCGCAAAGAGCCAGCCAGCACCAAACAGCCATCCGTAGCGAAAGGCGTTGCGACGGGTTGGTGATTCGCCGAGTGCCGTCTCGAACAGCATGATGCCAAGCAAGGCGAGTGGCCAGTATCCCCACGGGGGCAGCGAGAGGGCCACGAGACTGCCGCCAACGAGCGACAGCGTTGCCTGTCTGCTGGGTCGAGCGATTCGAGGAAGCGATGGCCGAGCGGTGGGCATGTGCGTGCGACGTTACCGCTGGGGCGGGCCGAGGACCGAGATCAGCCAAGAACCAGGTGCACCACGATGCGCTGCTTGGTGGACCCGGGGGGGTGGCATGCGAACAGGGTGGCAGTCTTTGCCGAGGTCTGATTGGTGATGTCGATTCGGTCGGGGGTCACAATTTCGGTGCTCGCGACTCGATACACAAAGCGACCATCGGGCATCGTGAAAATGACTTCGTCGCCCGGAGCCAGTGCATCGAGATGACGGAATGGCTTTGTGTGGCTGGTGCGATGGCCGGCGACCACAACGTTGCCTGCCTTGCCTGGCATGGCGGTGCCGGGCCAGTGTCCGGGGCCGCGATCGAGGGTGGTCAAGCGGATGCCCTCGAGCATGGTCATCTTGATACCGATCCTTGGGATCTCAATGATTCCAAGGTCAGTACGCGGTTCGGGCGCTCGTGCATCGCGAGGCGATGCAACCGGCTTCGGGAGCGCTGCGAGGGCGACTGTGGTGCTCGATGCGAAGGGGAAGAGGCCCGGCGGGTAGGTGACCGGCGCAGTTGTTGAGGTCGCAGGCGTTGTTGGGATCGGCATCGTTGGCCGGGTGACCGCCGGAGGCACATCGACATAGGTCTGGCTTTCGAACGCGCACGCGCTGAACAGCATTGCCGCGCCCGCGAGGGCACTCAGGGCTCGCAATCGACGCATTGGGCTAGCTAAGCACGACACCTATGTATTTGGCTACCCCTTGAGCGGAGGAATTGGCCTGTTGCACGCACGCCGGTATACCGATTCCCTTGTAACTGGCTCCGCAAACGAAGATTCCGGGCGCATCAGTGGCCAACGCCGTCTCGATTCCCAACACGCGCTTGGCGTGGCCGGGGCGATATTGGGGAAACGCCGCGGGCCAACGGGTGAGGCGATATTCGGTTGGCTGCAGGTCGACTCCGACGTGTGCGCCCACTTCGCTGAGCGCCGCGTTGATCAATGTGTCCTCTGGCTGATCGGTGAGGTCGAGCCCGTCGCGGCCCAGCGAGATGCGCAAAATGACCCCGCCTTCGGGCGTTTTTGGTTGCCAGTGCGCCCACTTGCTACTGGCGAACGATGTGGCGGTGACCCATTTCTGTACGGGCTTGGGCACCAGGTAGCCGCTGCGTGTGGCGTAGTCGGCGGGCCAGTGATCGCCAGGAAGTGCAATCGTGAGCATCACGACTCCGGCGTGATCGAACTTGGCCAAGGTGGCTCCGGCGTCGGGACTGAGCGGCGTGACCAATGGAGCCGTTGTTTTGGCTGGGGTGGCCAGCACCACGGCGTCGGCGAATTCGCCGTTGACCAACCAGCCGGTGCCCGAGCGGTCGATTGACTCGACTCGACAGCCCGTGGTGATGGTCACGCCTGAGGCACGCAGCGACTGAGCCAAGGTGTTGGTGAGCGTGGCCATACCGGTGCTCGGCGCGCCAAAAATGGGGCCGGCCGCCGGGGGAGCCTTGCGTCGGGCGCGGCGAGCGCCGATAAGCAGGCTGCGGTTGTTGCTTGCGAGGTCGAGAATTTGCGAGACCCCACTGAGGCTGAAGCGATCGGTGTCGGCGGCGTAGATGCTGCCCACCAACGGGTCGACAAGGCGCTCGTGCACTTGCTTGCCGAAGCGATGGCGAATGAGCCGTCCGACCGAATCGGCACCAACGCCGGTGGCAGGCAAGATCGGTTCGAGCGCAGCGCGAAGCTTGCCGGGCCAGGTGAGCAGATCGCTTTTGGCGAGCTTGGCGAGATCGGTGGGGACGCCCAACATCAGCCCCTCGGGGATGTTGTGCATCGCGTTCCACCACACGTACGCCGACGCCACTGCCGGCGAGGTGAGCTGAGCAGTGAGCCCCAATTCGGCGGCAAGGTTGACCGCAAATGGGATGCGAGTGAGGAAGGCGTCGGCGCCTTCGTCGATACCGTCGAGCCCAGCGAACGGGGACGAACTGATTTTGCCGCCGACTCGGTGATCGGATTCGATGACCGCGATTTCTGCGTCTGGTAACAACTGGCGCAGACGATATGCAGTGGTGAGACCGGTGATGCCACCGCCAACAACCACCACGCGGCGGGTCATCAGTTGCTAGCCAGCGCAATGACTCGGTTCGCCAAGGCCTTCATGATTTCGGGATCGTCGTTCACGCAGGCGGTGCGGTCGAAGGCCAAGCCCAATTTGTCGGCGTGGGTGCGGGCCTCGATATCGAGGTCGTAGAGCACCTCAAGATGGTCGGCCACAAAGCCACAGGCGCTCACAACAACGCCATCGGCGTGTTCGCTCTCGCCGAGTTCGGAGATGACCTGCAAGATGTCGGGACCAAGCCATGGCTCGGGAGTGCGGCCGGCTGACTGCCACGCAATGGCCCATTGGCTCCAATGGGCGAGGCCCACCTGTGCGGCCACGGCTTCGGCGGTAGCGCGCAACTCGTCGGGGTACGGATCGCCAGCGTCGATGATGCGCTGCGGTAGCGAGTGCGCGGTGAACAGCACCTTGGTGTTCGCAGGCATTGCAGCGAGGCGCTCGCGAAGATCGTCCGCGAGGAACTTGACGAACGCCGGCTCGGTGGCCCAGCTGTCGATGCCATCGAACGCAATGCCGTGAGGTTCAGCGGCGGCGCGGGCCCGACCGTGATACTGCCCGATCGAGTAGCTGCTGAAATGCGGGGCGAGCACCAAGCCGATGATGCGCGTGACGCCCAGTGCGGCGAGATCGTTGACCGCGGTTTCGATCATCGGCGCGGCGTGCTTGAGGCCGAGTGTGACCATGTATTGGCCGGGGGCCTGCTGGTCGAGCGCTGCCTGCAATGCGTCGCGCTGAGCTTCGGTTCGTTGAGCCAACGGCGAGATACCGCCGATGGCCTCGTAACGATTCAAGAGATCGCCGAGTTGCTCGGGCGTGGGTGGGCGGCCGCGGCGAATGTCGGTGTAGTACGGCAGGATTTCGTCGCGCGTGCGCGGCGTGCCGTATGCCATCAGCAGTACTGCAATGGGGGTGGTCATGATCGCCTTGTCTTGTCGTGGACGTATGCAACAATCTGCTCGAGTACGCCCGGATCGGTGTTCGGTTGCACGCCGTGGCCGAGGTTGAAAATGTGCGCAGGGTGCCCGGCGTTGTCGGCGAGCACGTCGTCGCAACCTTGTTGGGCCACTGGCCATCCGGCTAACACCAACGCGGGATCGAGGTTGCCCTGCACTGCCGTGTTTGCCCCGAGGCGGATGCGGGCCTGCTGGATGCGCGTGCGCCAATCGAGGCCGATGACCGCTGGGCCAGCGGCGTACATCGACTCAAGAATGTGATCGCAGCCGATGCCGAAGTGAATGCCGGGCACGTGCGGATGACTGGCAGCAAGTTCGCTAAAGACCTTGGCCGAGTGAGGCTTGGCGAACCGCTCGTAGTCGGCACGGCTCATTGCCCCGGCCCACGAATCGAACAACTGAAAAGCAGAACCGCCCGCATTGAGTTGACTGCGGATGGATGCGATCGCGTGATCGGCGAGGCGATCCATGAGTTCGTGCCACGTGCGCTCGTCGGTGTGCATCAGCGCTTTGGTGTGCTCGTAGGTTCGGCTTGGCCGACCCTCGATGAGATAGCTGGCAACGGTAAATGGGGCTCCGGCGAACGCAAGCAAGGGCACGGTGAGTTCGGCGGCCAAGATGCGGCAGGTCTCGATGACGTAGGGCGTGTCGACCTCGGGCTCGAACGGACGCACGCGAGCAAGGTCGGCAGCGCTTCGGAAGGGCACGGTTGCAACGGGCCCGGTGCCTGGCGCCACATCGATACCGAAACCAATTGCGTGCGCTGGCACAACGATGTCGCTGTATAACACGGCGGCGTCGACGCCGTAGCGAGTGACTGGTTGCAGGGTGATCTGCGCTGAGAGCTCGGGATTCTTGATGGCGTGCAGAATGCTGCCGTCGCCACGAATGGCTTTGTATTCGGGCAGGCTGCGGCCCGCCTGACGCATGAACCAGACCGGCGTGTGCGAACCATGTTCGCCACGTGCAGCGGCGAGGAAGGTGTTGTTCGAAATGCCGGTAACCACGCAACGAACGCTAGCTGTCGATTGGGATCAGCGCCGCATAATGCACGTGGCGTGTCGTCAGACCTGTGGCGGGTGCGACTCTTGGTGGCTCCATGTTGCAGAATCGTGCAATGGCATCTGACCTCTTTTCACTCTCCGGAAAAACTGCACTCGTCACCGGCGGCAGCCGCGGCATTGGCGCGATGATCACCCGCGGCCTGCTCGACGCAGGGGCCACAGTGATCATCAGTTCGCGCAAAGCCGGCGAGCTGATGGCTGCTCAAGCCGAACTCGCCCAATACGGCGACGTGCGCGCAATCCCCGCCGACGTGAGCACGGTTGAGGGTTGCAAGACCCTTGCCGCCCAAGTGGTCGAGCAGTTTCCGGTGCTGAACATTTTGGTGAACAACGCCGGTGCCACGTGGGGCATGCCGCTCGACGATTTCACCGAAGCCGCATGGGACAAGGTGATGGACACCAACGTGAAGTCGTTGTTCTTCCTCACCCAGACCCTGTTGCCAAACCTGCGTGCCGGCGCCACCGCCGACGACCCAGCTCGCATCATCAACATCGGCTCTATTGATGGCTTACACGTGAACCCGATGGACACCTACTCGTACGCCGCCAGTAAGGCTGGGGTGCACCACCTCACCCGCGCACTCGCTCGCAAGCTTGGGCCGCAGCACATCACGGTCAACGCCGTGGCGCCCGGTCCATTCGAGAGCAAGATGATGGCTGCCACGTTGGAAGCCTTCGGCGATTCGATCGCCCGATCGGCTCCTCTCGGCCGCATCGGTCGTCCCGACGACATGGCTGGCGTAGCGGTCTACCTCGCAAGTCGCGCTGGCTCCTATGTCACGGGCTCGGTGATCGCTGTCGACGGCGGCATCGCAACAACGTCATAGGGCGATAAGCTTTTTCGACCCCGATTCAGGTATCGCACCTCGGCCGGACCACCTCCCACATGACGCAACAACACCCCGATCTCGCAGACGAACAGGCCTACATCGACCACGCCTACGGGTGTCTCGAGACCAGTAGAACCGACGCCTGGAAGCTGCGCAACATCCACGAAGGCACGCTGGGCGGCACCACTCAGGCCCGTTACGAGCGCGATGTGTTCGACGAAACCTTGGTGAATCGTCTCACCCAACTCGATCTGGGCGATGCTGCGCTTGTCTTTGGACGTATCGATCGCCACCGCGACCCCGTGGTAGGCGAACCCCCTACCGATGAACCCGCGGTTATCGAGAGCTTTCACATCGGTCGTTTGGCTGTTGCCGACGACAATCGTGAACCCGTTGTCGTCGATTGGCGTGCACCGGTGGCCGAGCCGTTCTACCGTGCCACTGGCCGCGAATCGATGGGCCTGGCGCGCCGCCGTCACTTCGCCGTGCAGGGGCGCAACCTGCTCGGCATCGAGGACGAACTCTTTGGTGCCGGCCATCTGGGCGTTGGCCAAGAAGACGACATCGAGACCAAGCCCGGTGCGGGCCTTCGTGGCTACAGCACGCTGCTGGCCGTGCTCGAGCGCGGTCGCACGGGTCAACTCGGCGACATTGTTGCCACCATCCAAGGTGAGCAAGACGAAATCATCCGCTCGCCGCAGGCCGGTGTGTTGGTGGTGCAGGGTGGGCCTGGCACCGGCAAGACCGTGGTTGCGTTGCACCGCGCCGCCTACCTGCTGTACACATTCCGATTCCCGCTCGAAGACCAAGGCGTCTTGGTCATCGGCCCCAACCGCGTGTTCTTGCGCTACATCGAGCGCGTGTTGCCGTCGCTTGGCGAGGCCGGCGTCGAGCAAGTTGTGCTCGCCGATCTCGTGCACGACGTCACGTGGGGTGGCCACGATACGCCCCTTACCGCTCGCACCAAGGGCGATCTGCGCATGGCGATGGTCATCGACAAGGCCGTCACCGATCGCGAGCGCCCGCTGCGAGAAGACCTCGTTGTTGGGTTCCGCACCGGTTATCTGCGCCTGCGCGAGCAAGAAACAACCCGCATCGTTCGCGCCGCTCAGCGCCGCTTCCGCCGCCACAACGCGGCGCGCCGCTGGGTCGAAGGCGAAGTGTGGGCATCGATGGCTGCTACGTGGCGCGACGGTGAGGTCACCCCAGCTCAAGTGAAGGAAGGCATTCGCCACATGCCCGAGGTGCGTCAGGCACTCGAACGCATGTGGCCAGTGCTCACGCCCGCCGACTTGTTGCACGATCTGTTCGGCTCGAAAGCACTGCTCAAACTTGCTGCTACGGGCCAACTCAACGAAGACGAATACTTGTCGCTGTACCGCCCGCGTGCCGAAGACATCAGCACGGTTCGCTGGAGCGACAACGACATCGCGCTGCTCGACGAAGCCCGCAACTACCTCGGGCAGCGCCCGGTCAAGGCCGGCGGGCCCGAAGAGACCGACGAAATCCGCACCTACGGCCACATCGTTATCGACGAAGTGCAAGACCTCACGCCGATGCAATTGCGCATGGCGTCACGTCGTTCGCTCAACGGATCAATGACCGTTGTCGGCGATATTGCCCAAGCCACCGGAGCGCTTGCCCCCAACAGTTGGGACGACATCGTTCAACACTTGCCCGATCGCAAGGGCAGCCGGGTCATCGGTCTCAGCGTGGGCTACCGAATTCCGGCGCAGATCATGGAGATCGCCAACCGAGTGATGATGGCCGCAACGCCGTCGCTGCGTCCGCCAACAGCGGTGCGTCAGGGCGACGACGTGCCCGACTTCGTGCATGTCGGTTCGGTCGATGCGCTCGGCGCCGCTGTGGCTGCCGAGACGGCGCGCCTCGTGAGCGAAATTGTCGATGGCAACATCGCAGTTGTTGCGCCCGATCCAATGGTCGAGATGATCTCGGAGGCGCTCAACGCGGCCGGCATCAAGCACGGCCGGGCCACGCGCACCGCGCTCGATACAGGTGTCACGGTGGTGCCTGTCAGCGTGGTCAAGGGCCTCGAACTCGATGGTGTCATCGTGGTCGAACCCGCCGCCATCGTGGCCGACGAAATGCAGGGCCTGCGGGCACTGTACGTAGCGCTCACGCGCAGCACGCGCCGGCTCAGCATTGTGCATTCGCAGCCGCTGCCTCCAGCCATGGTTGGCGACGCCTAGACCTGCTCTTGCTGGGCCCGACTGGGCCCGCTCGGGCCTGAACTAGCCGAGGTAGCTGTTGGTGAGTGCGGCGAGATTGCGAACGCAGCGGTCTGCGTCGGCGGGGCGATTGAACTTGGTGCCTTTAGTGCAGAGTTCGATAGCGGCATCGAAGGTATCTGCGATGTCTGCATCGGCAGCCGTGACCTCAGCGCGTGCCGCCGCCCACAGGTTGTTGATGAGCTGCATCTGATCGTTCTTGGCGCCAGCGGTGCCGATGAGATCGGAGAGTTTGCCGGCCTCGGCGACCAAGCGCGGCAACAGTTCGGCGGCCGAACCCGTTGGCAACGTGGTGGTGACTGCCACATTGGGAGCTTCGGTAATGGTGGTGTCGATGATGGTCTTGCCACACGACGAAAGACCGAACAGGGCGAACAGGGCGACGAGAACGAGTCTGGTTTTGAACATCGTGGTCAGGCTAGGCAGTGACGAGGATGCGCGCACTGGCGAAGGCGCCGACATCGACGTGACTTCCGGCGATCTCGACGGTCATCGTGCCATCGGCTGAGGTAGCGGTAACCGTGCCGGCGCGACCTGGCAACAGCGCGGCGCTCTCGAGGAAGTCGAGAAGGCCGGGGGTGAACTCAAGTTCTTCGGGGATGCGGCTCACGGTAAAGCCATCGCCCACTGCAAGGTCGATGAGCCGATGCGCATCGGGCGCCAAGTATTCGCTGCCGGGGATGGGGTTGCCGTGCGGGCACGTGGTCGGGCTGCCGAGCAGGCGGTCCATTGCGACCTCGACGTTGGTGCTCATCACGTGCTCCCAGCGGCCAGCTTCGTGATGGGCTTCGGCCCACGACAGGCCGAGGATGTCGGTGAGGAAACGCTCGGCGAGGCGATGGCGGCGCACCACTTGCTGGGCCAAGGTGGTGCCCAAAGCGGTGAGCCGAATGCTGGTGCCCGTGAAGTTGACGAGTTTGTCGGCTTCAAGGCGGCGGATCATCTCTGAAACAGCCGGACGGCTCACACCGAGGCGCTCGACGATGCGGGCCTGGATGACATCGACGTCGTCTTCTTGCAGCTCAAAAATGCATTCGCAGTATTCCTCGAATGCGGGGTGGTGTTCACCGGAGCTAGCCATGGGGTGAGGCTACCGCTGATCTGCTTTGTGAATGCCAACTGATGTGCTGTTCGGGCTGTCGGGCTGTTCCGGTTCTCGCTTCGTAAAGCGTGAGCGCACGATAAACGTGCGCTCACGCTTTATGGCGACGCGCGATGGGGCGGCGGGCTGTCGGGCTGGTGATGGGGCGGCCGGCCGAGCGCTAGGCGCGGCGCTTGCGTAACTGAGCGAGCCATTCTTCGGACTTGCGCAGGCGTCGCTCGAGTTGATCGGTGGTCGCGCTCGGCACCGCGATCACACTGGCGAGGCGGTTCATTTCGCCGTTGACCCGGCCGTGGCTCCAGCCCGTGAAATCGACCAGTCGTTTGGCCAGCACAGCGTTTCGCTCGCGTAATTCTTCTTTGACCTCAAACACGCTGCGTCCGGAGTCGGGGCCCCATCCGGCGTCGGTTGGGATGTCGGCGAGGTCGAGTTCTAGCAGTGGATCGTCTTCGAAATGCGGCTCGGGAAGTTCGGGCTCGTCGACACCAAGCTCGAAGGGAATGGCGATTCCCGATGGGGTCATTGCGTGGATCTGCATGCCGGTAGCGACTGCCGACAGCACGCTGAACAACGACAGTTGTTCGGGTGGGAAGTCCTGGGGCACCTCATCGAACGGCGCGTCCTTTTCGGGATCGCCGGTTTCCATCAATTCGTCGCCGATCTCAAAGCGACGAAGCACATGACGGCGTGATTCCATGATCTGGAAGGCGTGCGACCGAAGGCGTGGGTCATCGGGTAGATACACAAAGGCCTTCTGCGATGGCTGACCGGTTTGCCAGCGCACGAAACGACCGACGGCTTGGCGGAAGAACAGCTCGGTAGACACGGTGCTGGCGTACACGCCGATGCGTAGCCGGGGGATGTCGACGCCCTCGGACACCATGCGCACCGACACAAGCCACGGAGCGTCGGACTCGGCGAACGCGGAGATCTTCTTCGATGCGCCGGGGTCGTCGCTGACTACAACATCGGCTGGAGTGCCGAGACGAGTTCTGATCAACCGAGCAATTGCATGCGCGTGCTCTTGATCCATAGCCATGACCAGACCGCCCGCCGTGGGCTGCTGATCGCGGATGTACATCAGGCGTTCGTGCGCCTGCTCGAGCACGTGTGGCAGCCATTCGCCGTCGAGGCTCAGTGCGGCACGCAAGCGTTGGCTCATGCCGTCGCGGTCGAGTTCGTCTTGGAACGACGCAGACAGCACGGATCCGTCGGGAGCGCTCCATTCCATGTTGCCGTCGATGCGTGGAAAGTAGACCGGGCGCACAACGCCGCCGTCACGCAGTGCATCGCCGTAGCCGTACTCGTAATCGGCGAAGGCTTGCCCATCGTCGTAGCGAACGAACGGGATCGAAGCGGTGTCACTGCGGAAGGGTGTGCCGGACAGACACAGGCGGCGATGTGCGCCCGAGAACGCAAGCCGCACCGAGTCGCCCCATGCGCGTTCGTCGCCAGCATGGTGCAGTTCGTCGAGGATGACGAACGCATCGTGGGCAACGCCCTTCAACACATTGGCGGTGTCACCGGTAGCCACTTGTTGGAAGGTGGTGACGATGCCATGCACGTCTTTAGCGATGCCGCCGCCAGGGGTCCAATCAGGATCGAGCTGCAGCCCGAGACGGTGCGCAGCCAAGCTCCATTGCAGCTTCAAGTGGCTCGTTGGGGCAACCACCACCACCCGTCGACGCTGCTGCGATAAGGCCCAGCGGGCGCACGTGAGGGCAAATGTGGTCTTGCCGGCTCCGGGGGTTGCGACCGCCAGAAAATTCGGTTCGTCGTCGCTGAGCGCGCTGAATGCATCGAATGCAGCGCGCTGCCAAGGGCGAAGGCGAACTGCTGTCATCGGCGCGGACGGAGGGCTGTCATTGAGGCTGCGATTCTGTCGGCAATGGCGCACAGATACAACGCAGCAGCGGATAGCGGTGTGTGCCTCATGCCCAATTGCTGCACCTTGGGTAGGGTTGGCGGATGGCTGACCACGAGGTGCTGCAGCGTTTTTCGCCAGCCGTTCGCGCGTGGTTCGCCAGTTCATTCCCAGCGCCAACCATGCCTCAGGTGCAGGGCTGGCCTGCCATTGCCGAACGTCAGCACACACTGATCTGTGCGCCAACGGGCAGCGGGAAGACGTTGGCGGCGTTCTTGTCGAGCATCGACCGCTTGGTCACCTCACCGCTCCCCGAAAAAACGAGTCGCACCCGCGTGCTCTACATCTCGCCGCTGCGAGCGTTGGCCTTCGACGTCGAAAAGAACCTGCGCTCACCGCTGATGGGAATTCAGCTCGCGGCCGAGCGACTTGGCGAGCCATTTGTGCAGCCGGTAGTCGCAATGCGCACGGGCGATACCAGTGCCAAAGATCGCCAGGCGCTGATTCGGCGCCCGCCCGACCTGCTCATCACCACACCCGAGAGCTTGTACCTCATGCTCACGTCGTCGGCCGCCTCCACGTTGGTTGGGGTCGAGACCATCATCATCGACGAAATTCATGCGATGGCCACCACCAAACGCGGGGCACATCTGATGCTTTCGCTGGAGCGTCTCGAAGAAATCACAACGCAACCTCCGCAGCGCATTGGGCTCTCGGCGACCCAGCGTCCCCTCGAAGAAGTGGCGCGGTTCCTTGGCGGGTTCAGCGCGCCAGGTAAGCAGCGTCCGGTCACCATCATTGATTCGGGTATCCGTAAGACACTCGAAGTTGAGGTGGTGGTTCCGCTCGAAGACATGGGCACCATTGGGCAGGTCGGAGTTCTCGCCGACGGGGCCAATCACGCGAACCCACTCGATCGTCAGCGCATCAGCATCTGGCCCAGCATCTATCCGCAGGTGCTGAAGCTGGTGTTGGAGCATCGCAGCACGATCATCTTTTGCAATGCGCGCCGTCAGGCCGAACGCATGGCGGCCAAGCTCAATGAGGCCGCGCAGCAGGCCGGCATTGGCGTCGACCCAGAAACCGGCTTACTCACCGAAGAACTCGTGAAGGCCCACCACGGTTCGTTGGCCCGCGAACAACGCGTAGTCATCGAAGATCAGCTCAAGCGCGGCGTGCTGCGCGCCATCGTGGCTACCAGCAGCCTTGAGCTTGGTATCGATATGGGCGCTGTCGATTTGGTGATCCAGATCGAGTCGCCGGGCTCGGTGAGCCGGGGCTTGCAACGCATTGGCCGTGCCGGACATCAGGTGGGTGAACCCAGCCGTGGCAAGTTGTTCCCGAAGCATCGTGGCGATCTGCTCGAAGCCGCCGTGGTCACGCGCCGAATGGTCGATGGCGAAATCGAGACCACGCACTATCTGCGTAACCCTCTCGATGTGTTGGCACAACAGATCGTGGCGCATACTGCCGCCGTTGGCACCGATGTCTCGGTCGACTCGCTACGCGCGCTGGTGCGCCGCTGCGCCAACTTCGCAGAACTCTCCGACGACCTGTTCAACAACACACTCGATCTGCTCGCCGGTCGTTATCCCAGCGATGAGTTCAGCGAGTTGCGCCCGCGCGTGGTGTGGGATCGCATTAACGACACGGTCCGGGCCCGCGATGGCTCGAAACGGCTTGCCGTTACCAGTGGCGGCACGATTCCCGACCGGGGGCTCTTCGGTGTCTTCCTGCCCGATGGCACCCGCGTGGGCGAACTCGATGAAGAGATGGTCTACGAATCTCGGCCCGGCGAGACCTTTGTGCTCGGCGCATCCACGTGGCGTATCGAAGACATCACGTTCGAACGCGTCACCGTCACACCAGCCCCTGGGCAGCCCGGCAAGATGCCGTTCTGGCACGGCGACCGGCCTGGGCGTCCGCTCGAGTTGGGCCGTGCCCTCGGCGCGTTCCAGCGCGAGATCAGAGCGATGCCCGAGACCGACGCCCTGCAGCGACTGCGCTCGCACTACTCACTCGACGAGTTCGCGGCTGGCAACGTGGTCATGTATCTCGCCGAGCAGGCCGAGGCCACCGGTGTAGTGCCCGACGATCGCACGGTGGTCGTCGAACGGTTCCGCGACGAAATTGGTGACTGGCGGGTCTGCATTCTCAGCCCGTTCGGCACGCCTGTTCATGCGCCATGGGCGATGGCTATCGAGCGCCGCTTGGCCGATCGTTACGAGATGGCGGTCGAGACAATGTGGGGCGACGACGGCATCGTGATCCGTCTGCCCGAGTCGGCCGATCAGTTACCCATCGACGAGATGATGATCGACCCTGAGGACATCGACGAACTGTTGATGTCCACGCTGCCCCAGACGTCGTTGTTCTCTGCTCGATTTCGCGAGTGCGCAGCGCGAGCGTTGTTGTTGCCGCGGCGTCGACCCGATCGGCGTACGCCGCTGTGGCAGCAACGTCAACGCGCTGCTGGCTTGTTGGCTGTGGCCGCGAAGCACCCAACGTTTCCGATTCTGCTTGAGACCAGCCGCGAGTGTTTGCAAGACGTTTTTGATGTGCCGGCGCTGCGCGAAGTGCTTGGTCAGCTGCGCAGCCGTGTGGTGCGTGTGGTCAGCGTCGACACTGCGAAGGCTTCTCCGTTTGCACAGAGCTTGTTGTTCAATTGGATCGCTGCCTACATGTACGAAGGCGATGCACCGCTCGCCGAGCGTCGTGCTGCGGCGCTCGCGCTCGATCGCGATCTGCTGCGCGATCTGCTCGGAGCCGAAGAGTTGCGCGAGCTTCTTGATGCTGGCGTACTGGCCGACCTCGAACTCGAACTGCAATGTCTCACCGATGGTCGTAGAGCACGTTCTGCCGACGAACTGCACGACGTGTTGCGTCGAGTGGGCGACCTGTCGGCTGCCGATATTGATCTGCGCTGCGAAGGAGATGCGTCTGGCTGGCTCGCATCGCTGCTCGCCGAGCGGCGCGTGATTGCAGTTCGTGTTGCCGACGAAGATCGCTTCATCGCCGCCGACGATGCAGCTCGCTATCGCGACGCGCTCGGCTGTGCGCTGCCGATGGGATTGCCGATTGCATTCACCGATCCGGTGCCTCGGCCGCTCGAAGAACTGATGCGGCGCTACGCCCGAACCCACGGCCCGTTTGTCACGTCTGATGCCGCTCGTCGCTTCGGTCTGTCGGCCGAGCGAGCCGCTGGAGCATTGAGCGCGATCGAGTCCGAGGAACGCATTGTTCTCGGCGAGTTCCGGCCTGGTGGCATGGCGCGCGAATGGTGCGATGTCGATGTGCTGCGTCAGCTTCGCCGGCGTTCGTTGGCATCGTTACGACGCGAAGTCGAACCCGTTGAACCCGAGGCGCTCGCCCGATTTCTCGCGGCGTGGCACGGCATCCCGAGCGAGCGAAACAATCCTGATTCGCTGATCGAATCGATCGGTCTGTTGCAAGGCGCAGCACTGGTTGCCTCAACGCTCGAATCTGAGATTTTGCCGTTGCGCGTTCGTGGCTACCGTTCGGCCGACCTCGACGAACTGTGCACCAGCGGCGAAGTTGTGTGGGTTGGTGCTGGCGCGATCGGCTCCGGCGATGGTCGCATTCGGTTGTACTTTGCTGATCAGATGCCAGTGCTTGCCGCTGGGCTTGAGCCAGCCGAAGCCCCCGATGGCGAACTGCATCAGGCCATCCGTGCGTTGCTCCACGCTCGCGGTGCCAGCTTCTGGGGTCAGATACGCGCGGCGAGCTCCACTGCCTCAGACACCGAGTTGCTCGTTGCCCTTTGGGACTTGGTCTGGGCGGGCGAGATCACCAACGATTCGTTGGCCCCGGTGCGCGCCCTCATCGGCTCAGGTGGCACCGGAGCGCGGCCGCGTCGTGCTGCCACCGTCTCGGCTAGCCAGCGAGCGCGGCCGAGGCCGGGTCGTCTCACCAAGATTGGTCCTCCAGCAGGCGCTGGTCGGTGGAGCCTTGTGCAGTCGTTGCGCACTGCGCAGCCAACCGCAACCGCCACGGCTCATGCGGCAGCGATGCAGTTACTCGAACGACACGGTGTGCTCACCCGCGAAGCGGTTGCGTCCGAAGGTGTGGTTGGCGGATTCAGCGCGGTGTACGGCGTGCTGAAGGTGCTCGAAGAGCGTGGGGTAGTGCGCCGCGGCTATTTCGTGAGCGGTCTTGGCGCCGCACAGTTCAGCTTGCCCGGCGCCGTCGATCGCTTGCGTGCGCTTCGCGAAGGGCCCGATGCGCTGCACCCCGAGGCACGTGGCGAACCGTTGCTGCTTGCAGCCACCGATCCAGCTCAGCCATATGGAGCAACGCTCGCGTGGCCGGTCACCGACGGACGCCCGGCTCGTGCGGCGGGTGCGCTCGTTGTGCTTTCGGAAGGAACGCCGTTGGCCTGGTTCGATCGGCGTAGTCATCACCTGTTGCTGTTTCCAGCGGCCGATTCAAACGGCGCATGGGCCGATGCATTGGCATCGCTCATCAAAGACGGCAGGGCTCGAGTTGTCGAGGTTCGCAAGCTCAATGGCGGCGCAGTTCCGGCTACCAGCGCCGCAATCAGCGAGTTGAAGCGCGTCGGATTCGTCGAGGGCTATCGGGGTCTGAGTCTGCGACCGTAGGTGGTCGACTCACGGCGCGCAGACCGGCCCATGCCATGTCGCTCACCTGACGGGCAAGAAGGTCAGGATCGAAATCGGTGCCGTTGTCGACAAGGCGTCGGCTTGCGCCTTCGGCGATACCCACGAGGGCATGCGCCAAGGTGCGCTGGTGTTCAGGGTCGATGTCGGCAGCGATCAGCGGCTTGATCGACTCGGCAACCTGAGCGGTCACCTTGCGCACTGCGTCGTTGAATTCGTCGTCGGCCTTGCCGCCTCCGCCGAAGAGCAACAAGAACGCGTCGTGGTCGTGAGCAACCCAACGGAAGTAGGCCTGAAAACCGAGCTCTGTTACGTGTTTGCCGCTTGTGGCGCCAGCCGTGGCGGTATAGATCGCGGTCAGTAGACGCTCGCCGACCGCGTCGAGCAGAGCCAGATACAGGTCTCGCTTCGAGTCGAAGTGTTGATACACCACCGGCTTCGTCACGCCTGCGGCATCGGCGACGTCGTTCATCGATGCGCCGTGGTAACCCTGTCGTGCGAAAACCTGCAGCGCGACGTCGAGCAGTTGCTCGCGGCGGGCAGAAGCGGGAAGACGGATCGACATAGAGGTGACCTCAGGGTAATCGTGGCGACACGCAATATGTCGGGTGAGATGTGGCTACAGGCCTCGGGCGATGTCGTCTTTCTCGGCGGCCTTCACGGCGTAGCCAATGACGATTGCGGGCGCCAACAACACCGAGCCAATGACCATGCTCGTGGTGATGATGGTGACCTTGCCTTGCGAGAAGTTGGTGGTGAGCGCCACGAAAAACATCACCACGGCAACTGCATAGAGCAGATAGCCAACGCGTGTGGCGAGGTGATTCCACTTCGCGATCTGAGCGCGACGAGCGCGAATCGGATCGGTTGGAGACGAAGGTTGGTCGGGCGAAGTCATACAGTTCCCAGCATGGTAGAGCCGAGCGCGCGATGACAGTGCATCTCACATTTCATGATCGGGTTGCCCTGGTCACCATCGATCGTCCCGAGCGGCGCAATGCCGTTGACCACGAGACCCTCTTGGCGTTGCGCCAGGCGCAACTCGATGTGCTCGCCGCAAACGCTCGATGTCTCGTGCTCACTGGTGCCCCTCCAGCGTTTTGTGCGGGCGCCGATCTCAG
>JBAXER010000035.1:0-29358 GCA_037140375.1 Actinomycetota bacterium | reverse complement strand
AGCTGCCACCACTGCTGCCACAATGACCAGTATTCGTAGCGGTTTAGGCACAGGTGATCGCCTCCCCCAATTTCATGACCGGACCTGAGCCCGTCATGCACCCGATCGCCTTGATGCCTGACGCATCCCAAATGATATTTTCGGGATTCGGCATCTTCGCGGCTTCAGTTGGTGGCAGCGAGAGATAGTTGAGATCAGTCTTGATGTAGCCCACGACCACTCCGTCAGCCGTACCTGCAGCGATCCACTTCGGCATCTTGTCAGGAATTGGCAATCCCGAAGAGTCGTTCCAGGGTATGGGCGTGTTGAGTTCCGCTTCGTGCACTGTGTCACCAATTTTGTAGCCAGTGACGGACTCTGGACTAGCTGCGATCGATTCGCCATCCACACCTGGTTGATTCGTCACGGGTGTTCGCTGATCGATCGTCTGTTCCACCGCTTGTGGTGCCGTCGACGGGGACGCTAGCGACCGTATCGAAGCCTGCTCTGTGGACGTCGTCGTGGAACCGCAGGACGCCAGCGCGACAGCCATCAGAATCCCAAGTCTTTTCATAGGTCCTCCTACCGAGTTGAGCGCCCTGATCTCACCACAAAGAGGCAGAATCGTTATGAACGTAAGGTGAACTCTGTCCCTAATTTCTGAAGGCCGAACTCGGCAGGCGAAGCGCTCGCAGGTCTCGGCGGAGAAGATCAGCGCATCACCGCTGGCCCCGTGGGCGTACCCCAAGGGCCAGCGACGAAGGATCATCTACTGAAAGTGCGTGTCATTCCACTGAAATTCGCGTGTCACTCCACTGAAATCAGTGTGTCATTTCCACTGAAATCTCGGTGTCACTTGTCATCAGCTACAGCCGCTGGTGCTTCCGCAGCTTGGGCATGCATGGCACGAGCCGGCACGCAGCATCTGCACACCACACTGCATGCACATTGGCGCATCGGAGTGACGCACGCGTGGGGCGCCAGCAGCAGGAGTGTTATCGCTCTTTGGTGCGATCGGAGCCAACCCGAGTTCCATCGAGATAGCGAGGTCGCCAGCCGAAGGAATGGTCTTGGGATCGCTGACGATGTCGCTGCCGGTGCGGGTCTCGATGGCGCTCTCGTACACACCTGGCAGGGTTGGCTGCAGGCGCTCGTCGATCGAGAAGATACCCAACTCTGAACGCTCGTCGTAGGTGAGGTATTCGAGGCCGAGGCGACGGAACAAGTAGTCCATGATCGACGACGCAAAACGAATGTCTGGGTCGTCGGTCATGCCGGCTGGCTCGAAGCGCATGTTGGTGAACGCCTCAACGAAGGCACGCAGCGGAACGCCGTACTGCAGGCCGTAGCTGATGCTCTTGGCGAACGCATCCATGATGCCGCTGAGTGTTGAACCCTGCTTCGACACGGTGAGGAAGATCTCGCCGGGCTGACCGTTGGGGTATTCGCCAATGGTGGCGAAGCCCTTGCAGTCGGCAACACGGAACTCGAAGGTGCGACCACGGCGGCTGCGTGGGAGCTTCTGACGCACTGGCTGATGAACAACCTTTTCGATGATGCGCTCGACGGTCTGCGCAACTGCGGTGCCGGGCGTAAACATGCCGTCGGCGCCGATGGTTGCATCACCCTTCTTACCGGTGGACAGTGGCTGAGCGACCTTGCAGTTGTCGCGGTAGATAGCAACGGCCTTGAGGCCAAGCTCCCACGACAACAGGTGCAGCGCTTCGATGTCTTCGATCGTGGCCTCTTCGGGCATGTTCACGGTCTTCGAAATGGCACCCGACAAGAACGGCTGGGTGGCGGCCATCATGCGCACGTGACCTTCGTAATGGATGGTGTTGTCACCCATGCTGCAGGCGAACACGGCGATGTGCTCGGGTGCGATGTGTGGGGCACCAAGGATGCTCTTTTCGACATCGATGTAGGCCGAGATGTCTGCGATCTGCTGCGGCGTGTATCCGAGCTTGCGCAGCGCACGTGGAATGGTCTGGTTGATGATGCTCATGTTGCCGCCACCGACCAGCTTCTTCATCTTGACCAGACCAAGGTCGGGCTCGATGCCAGTGGTGTCGCAATCCATCATCAGACCAATGGTGCCCGTAGGCGCCAACACGCTGGCCTGGCTGTTGCGCACGCCGTACTCTTCGCCGTCGCGCACTGCGTTTTCCCACGCATGCTGACCGGCGGCAACAAGCTCAGATGGAACTGCGTCGACAGCTTCGATGTCGTAGCTGGCATCACGGTGCATGCGCAACACGTTGAGCATGTGCACTTCGTTCTCGCTGAACCCGGCGAACGGACCCATGCGGCTGGCGGTGCGGGCGCTGACGGCGTAGGCGTGGCCGGTCATCAACGAGGTGAGTGAAGCAGCCCATGCACGACCCTGTGGTGAGTCGTATGGAAGGCCCAATGCCATGAGCAATGCGCCGAGGTTGGCGTAGCCGATTCCGAGCTGACGGAACTGACGGCTGGTCTCGCCGATGGACGGCGTTGGATAATCGGCGCGGCCGACGAGAATCTCTTGGGCGGTGAACACTGCCTCGATGGTGTGCTTGTAGGCATCGACATCGAAGTTGCCTTCTTCGTCGAGGTACTTCAGCAAGTTGATCGAGGCCAAGTTGCACGCCGAGTTGTCGAGGTGCATGTATTCGCTGCATGGGTTCGAGCCGTTGATACGACCGGTTGCGTGTGCGGTGTGCCACTTGTTGATGGTGGTGTCGAACTGCAGACCCGGATCGGCGCACTCCCATGATGCCGTAGCGATTTGGCGCCACAGATCACGAGCACGCAGGGTCTTGATGACCCGACCGTCGATGACAGCGGTGAGGTTCCAGTCGGCGTCTTCGACGACGGCCTGCATGAACTCGTCGGTGATACGAACCGAGTTGTTGGCGTTCTGGTACTGCACGCTGAACGAATCGACGCCGTCGAGGTCCATGTCGAAGCCGGCATCGCGCAGCACGCGAGCCTTGTTCTCTTCTTTGCTCTTGCACCAGATGAACTCTTCGACATCTGGGTGATCGACGTTGAGGATGACCATCTTGGCGGCACGGCGGGTCTTGCCGCCGCTCTTGATTGTGCCGGCCGACGCATCGGCGCCACGCATGAAGCTCACTGGGCCACTGGCGGTGCCGCCGCCCTGCAACAGTTCTTGGCTCGAGCGGATCTTCGACAGGTTGATGCCCGAACCCGAGCCACCCTTAAAGATGGTGCCTTCTTCGCGGTACCAGTTGAGGATGCCGTCCATCGTGTCGTCGACAGCGAGGATGAAGCAGGCACTGGCCTGCTGAGGCACACCGGCGACACCGATGTTGAACCACACTGGGCTGTTGAACGCAGCGCGCTGGGTGACGAGGATGAACTTGAGTTCATCGCTAAACGTGTCGGCCTCGGAGTCGTCGGCGAAGTAGCCGCCCTCGATGCCCCAACGGGTGATGGTGTCGACAACGCGGTCGATGACCTCACGCAGCGAACCCTCGCGCTCGGCAGTTCCGGGGGTGCCACGGAAGTACTTCTGGGCCACGATGTTGGTGGCGTTCAGCGACCAACCCTCGGGGAACTCGACGCCAAGTTGCTCGAACGCAACTGTGCCGTCTTTCCAGTTGCTAATGCGCGCATCGCGACGTTCCCAAGAGACCTGATCGAAAGGATGAACACCTGGGGAGGTGAAGTGACGATTGAGTCCAATGGAGAGTCGTTCTGGCGCCAAAGACATTTGGGTTCCTGCTTTCGAGACGGAATTGTGGGGTACTTCTGACGTACCCGATTGGTTACTTGGTGCAATGAATTGAGCTGGGGACGGAAGGTGAACTCGCCCCCCGCAAGTTCACGGAGCCGATGCTCAACAACCACAACATGTTGTGCCTAGCAACCACGATTTTGAGGTCGTGCCACAAGCAGTTGGAAGATTACATCACTGTAGTTACATCAATGTCAAGTACCACTTTCGCGCGATCGTCGCGCGATTTGGGTGATACCGAAAACATTTTTCGAGCTGTTTTGGCCGCGGTGAGAGGTCGCAGGTTTAGGACACCTGCCCCGAGTCGAACATCTGCTGAGGGATACTTCAGCTCTGTGCGTCTCCATTCCGCGCCTCGTCACCGCGGCCGTTACGCCATGCAGCGTAGGTGCTGCGGCCTGTGGATAGAAAGGGGCATAACCATGTGAATTTGCTGCGCATACCATGTGGAGAGAGCAAATTCGGTATGACTTTCAGGTAAACACGCCCCAGTTATCCACAGCCCGTTTCGCGCTGTGCGTAACGCTCAGTGTGAGGGTGCAGTCAGAACCGGAACGATTGTTACGGGAATTCCATTCAGCACTGACGTGCCCGACAACGGGTCGAATGCCTCGTGGTCGGCAAGCACATTTGAGTTCACGCCGGCATGCTCGGCGGCCACGCTCATGCGCGTGCCTTCGACACCGTGACCCCAGCCGTGCGGCAGGCTCACGACACCTGGGCGAATATCTTCGCTGATCTCTACCGGCGCCTCAACACTGCCCACACGGCTTGTGACCTTGGCATATCCACCGTTGACGAGGCCCAATTTCGCAGCATCGTCGGGATGCACGGTGAGCGTGCAGCGAACTTTTCCCTTGACCAACACGTTGATGTTGTGCATCCACGAGTTGTTCGAGCGCAGATGCCGGCGGCCCACGAGCGTGAACTGGTCGGGGTCGGGCGTAATCATCGCTGCGGCCAGACGATCGACATCACCGATGAGCGGCGCCGCCGCAAGCTCAATTCGACCCGACGGCGTGCGCAAGATTTCTGGCAAGCGAGGCTCAAGAGCGCCGAAATCGACCCCATGTGGGTTGTCGATCAGCGTCTGCAAACTCACAGCCTGTGGATTTGAGCCGAATCCATCCCCAAAGGGCCCTGTGCGCAACATGAAGTCGAGCGTTCGCTCGGGCCCACGATGTCCTGTCTCGGCCAACATCGCCAGAATCTCGTCGGCATCGCGACCACGGATGGGCGAATTCGGATCTGACACTGAGTGGCGAACCAATGACGAAATTGACGAATCGTCAACAATTGCCGGATCGGCGTCGACACCCTTGCCCTGCAGCATCATCGAAAGCTTCGCCATGACCTCCCATTCGTCGGGCTGACCCTCGTCGAGTGGCAGTACCGGTGGGCTGTAGTTGGCCACGTTGCGCACCGCGAACTGCAACAGCAACAGGTCGTAGTGGCCGCGCTGCAACTGCGACGGCGGCGGCAAGATCACGTTGGCGTGACGCGTGGTCTCGTTGAGATACATATCGACGCTGACCATGAACTCAAGCGTTTCGAGCGCAGCATCGAGACGGTTCGAGTTGGGGGTAGACAACACTGGGTTGCCCGCCACGGTGATCATCGCGCGCACTTGGCCCTCGCCAGGTTCGGTGATCTCTTCAGCCAGCGCTGCCACTGGATACTCGCCCATGATCTCGGGAAGGTTGCGAACGCGAGTGTGGCCACGGCCCGTCTTGAAACCGGGGCCGGTGCCCGACTGTCCGCGGGTGCTCGCGCCGCCGGCAACAGGCATCGCGAACATCGCGCCACCGGGGCTGTCGAAGTTGCCGGTGAGAATGTTGATCACGTCGATGAGCCACGACGCTGTGGTGCCGAATTCGGTAGTGGTTGTGCCGATACGTCCGTAGACCGTAGACGTGGGCGCTGCGGCCAGCTCGTGGGCAATACGGCGCACCACAGTGGGGTCAAGGCCGGTGGTTGGAGCCACTGCCTCGGGCGTGAAGGCAGCGCTGGCATTACGAACTTCGTCGAGGCCGTTGAGTAGACCCGAAACCACCGGGCCCGGGTTGGCCAAGCCATCGGCGAACAACACGTTCACGATCGACATGAGCAACAACGCATCGGTGCCCGGGCGAATGGCCAACCACTCGTCAGCTTCTTCGGCGGTGCGGCTGCGGCGGGGATCGACAACAACGAGCTTGCCGCCACGCGCACGAATGGCTTCAATACGCCCGGGGAAATCGGGCGCAGTGCACATGCTGCCGTTCGAGGCGTAGGGATTGCCGCCGAGGATCATCAAGTAATCGGTGCGGTCGAGATCGGGCACCGGCACGCTGACCGCTGTGCCAAACACATACGCCGAGGCAACTTGGCGCGGCGCTTGGTCGACGGTAGATGCGCTGTAGCGCTGGCGGGTGCCAACCGACTGCAGCACCACGCGGTTGTACATCATTGCCGACAAGCTGTGCGCCCCTGGGTTGCCGAGATACACAGCAAACGCTTCGCGACCGTGGCGATCGATGATGCCGTTGATGCCGGCGTGAACCTCTTGCCACGCCTCATCCCACTCGACCTCGACATGCACGCCGTTGCGCTTCACCAACGGCTTACGAATGCGATCGGGGTCTTCGTGTAACTGCTTGAGGGTCGAACCCTTGGGACAGATGAAGCCGTGGCTAAACACGTCGTCACGGTCGCCGCGGATGCGCACCACCTGCTCGCCTTTGAGGGTGATCTCAAGCCCACAGCTGGCTTCGCAGAGCGGGCACGTGCGAAATGCGGTGCGGGTATCGCCGACGAAGTCGGGGTGCGTAGCGGTTGCAGTCGACGCGGTTTCAGTCATAGTGAAAGTATCGCGCTGTGCAACGTCTCTACCCGCTACCCGCCACACCGATCACCATCGCTGAGGCGTACGGCATGCCCCGCCCCGCGATCAGCGACGGACGGCCGTGGGTCGAACTCTGCATGGTCTCCAGCATCGATGGGTCCACTGTCTTCGACGGTGAATCACGCGGCCTCTCAAGTGACACCGACCGCGAGGTGCTGCTCACGCTGCGCCGATTTGCCGATGTCATCATCGTTGGCGCTGGAACCGTGCGCAGCGAGGGTTACGGGGCTCCACGCAAGGCCGGCCAACGCATTGGCGTGGTGAGCCGCACCGGCGCTGTCGATGCAAGCAGCGCGCTGTTCGCGAGCGGTGCCGGATTTTTGATTCTGCCCGAAGACGCTCCACCGAGCTCGATCGAGTCGGTGCGCGCCGGCGTTGGCGAGATCGACTTTGATGCCGCTCTGCGCTTGTTGCCTGGCAACCCGGCCTTCGTGCACGCCGAGGGCGGACCCACGCTGAACGGTGCGCTCGCAGCCGCCAATCTGATCGACGAGATCAACCTCACCACATCGCCGCAGATCGTGGGCGGCGATGGCACCCGGCTGATCACCACCGCTCCCCCAATGAGCCGCCGGTTTTACTTGGCGCATCTGCTTGAGGACGACGGTTTTCTGTTCAGCCGCTATCTACGCGCCGATTAACCCTTGTTCGATTGCAGCTTTTGCAACAACTTGAGCTCGCGGGCAAAATCGCCGGCCGCATCGAAGTTCTTATACACGCTGGCAAATCGTAGATAGGCAACTTCGTCGAGTTCGCGTAGGCGATTGAGAACTGCCAGACCGACCACGGCACTGGACACTTCGTTGCCGTGCAAGCGAGCGTCGTCTTCGACTGCCTCAGACAGCAGTTCGATCTGCTCTGGCGAAACGGGTCGGCCCTTGCATGCCGCCTGAACACCCGACATGACCTTGGCGCGATCAAACGATTCGCGATTTCCTGAGCTTTTGACGATGATGAGCGGCAATTCCTCGAGCCGCTCGTACGTGGTGAACCGATGGCTGCACTGCAGGCAATGGCGGCGACGACGGATCGCGTTGCCTTCTTCGGCCAAACGTGAATCGATGACCTTGGTGTCATCGGCGCGGCAGGAGGGACAAAGCATGCCCCGTGAGGCTAGTCACCAACGAGGCTGATGCGGGCTACGGCAGCACCAAGAGCTGGCCGGGCTGCAACACAGTGCCGCCGTTTGCCGCGATCAGTGAGTCGACGTAGTTGTTGAAACCGTGCGTGCCATGAAACTGAGCAGCGAGCTGCCAGATGGAATCGCCCGGCTGCACGATGTAGGTAACTGCGGTGGAGGCCACGGCCGCTGGCATGGCGATGGGCGATGCACCAGGCGCTACGGCGACATTGGCTGGACGAACCGTGGAGGTGGAGGCAGGTACACCCCCACGGTTCGCCAGAACTGTGTTGGCGGACAAACCAAGAACCACAACAGAAGCAGCGGCCAGCAGACCCACAGCCAAACGCCGCCGCACGTACACCGAGTGCGCAGGACGACCGAGGCCAAGGCGAACCTCGAACTCGCCGAATTGTGCGGGGTACAGCGTTGCGGTCATGACTTGGTCTCCTGATTGCGCCAACAGATTGGATTGATGATGAACCCGCCGGAGCGACGACCACCCACGATCGGGTGTTCGACGAACAGACGTACGCAGTGTGCCCGAACGATCGTTCGATGTCAACGTTTGATCGAACAAATGTTTCTAGAACGGGTGTTTGACTTTACTATCGAACACTCGTACGCTGCCCGCCATGACAGAAGTTTCGCTCACCGCCCGCCAGCGCCAAATCCTCGATGTCATCGAGCAAAACATGCAGGACCGCGGCTATCCGCCTTCGGTCCGCGAGATCGGCGAGTCAGTGGGCCTCACGTCACCATCCACGGTGCATAGCCACCTGGCCACACTCGAGCGGCTCGGCTATTTGCGCCGCGATCCATCGAAGCCACGCGCTCTCGAGGTTCGCTTTGATCCCAACTCAGGCATCGCTATGGAGCGCCGCCCCGTGCGCCACATCCCACTCGTGGGCGATGTCGCCGCCGGCACCGATGTGCTGGCGCAGCAAAACGTCGAAGAGCTTTTGCCCATGCCCACCGACTTCACCGGCGACGGCGACTTGTTCATGCTGCGCGTTCGTGGCGACTCAATGATCGATGCGGGCATTCTCGATGGCGACTTTGTGGTGGTGCATCAGCAGGCCACTGCAACCAATGGCGACATCGTTATTGCCGGCATCCCCGGCGAAGAAGCCACGGTCAAGACCTATCAACGCAAGGGCAACGTGGTCACGTTGGTGCCATCGAACAGCCGCTTGTCACCCATGGTGTTTGCCGCCAACGAAGTCGAAATCTTCGGCCGCGTCGTCACGGTGATGCGCCGCCTCTAACTCGCCTTACTGCGCTGGCGGCGTGGGTGGCGGCCACACAGGTGGTGGCCAATTCGCTGGCTGCGGTGCCGGTTCTTGCGGCGCTCGTGCGTGCAGCTCCGGCGTGTGCGGCTCAAGCACGTATGGCTCCGATGCGGGTCGCCACAGCAACTGCATCTCATCGTCTGGCCACCATTGCGGCACATCGGCGGTGGCCGGCGCTGAGCCAGCCGTACGTACCGTGCGGCGCAGACCGAGCAGCGTGAACCCTCCGCCAAGTACCAGTCCCCCAAGAGCCGCGACGAGCGCAACGAGACGTTGGTTGTCGTATTCGCCTGCTGGGTCACGCCCAATCGCAATGGCGAAGTCGTTTGCGTCGCTCTCAACACTGAGCCTGTACTGGCCGGGTTGGTCGATCGTGAGCCTGCGCGCAGCCTGCCCCACGTATCCGCCCACGTCGTAGCTCGAACCTGATGCTCGTTCGAGACGCACCTCGGTGCCGCTGGCGTCTTTGAGTGTGAGCGCAACCACAGGCAACGGCGCATCGGGCGGACGAGCGTAGGAGCGATTCGCGTTCACACAGTCGCCGCCAAGATCGCCGACGCTGCCAACGGTCTCGATATAGAACGTGAACGTGCCGGTAGACGTGAAGTTGAGACCGGTATCGCACCCCACCGGGCTGCGCTGCAAATTGCTCACCGCCACCTTGTATTGCGAACCAGCGTTGACGAACAGCACGGCACCCGCGCCAAGGCCGCCGAGCAGCAACAACAACCCCAAACCAAGCGGACCCTTGCGTCGCACCCCGCGCGCCGCAAGCGGCCTCGGCTGAAGCGCTGGGTTGACGAGCGTTGGTTGAGCGAGCGTTGGGTCAGACATCAACTCACTCCGAGGCGTCTCGCGATGAGCTCAATTCGATCGTCGGGTTGCACTACGGCGATGCGCACATTGTTGGCCCCGCCAGCGCCGTAGAAGTCGCCTGGGCTGGCCAATGCGCCGGCAGCCGTAGCGAACTTTTCGGCGAACTCCCAGCCGTCGTGAGCATCGAACCAAAGGTAAAACGCACCCGCCGGGAACGGAACCTCGAGGCCTGACCACGCCGTAACGATGTGCGCCATGCGTTCGAGTCGCCGACGGTAGATATCTCGTTGCGCTGCGACATGGTCGTCGTCGGCGAGCGCCACTGCTGCTGCAGCTTGCACCGGGCCCGGAACCAACATGCCGACATGCTTGCGAACCTCTTGCAGGTAGGTGACCAACTCGGGGTCGCCTGCATAAAAACCGGCGCGCAAGCCGGCGAGGTTCGATCGCTTCGAGAGCGAATGCACCGCCACCACGCCATCGAGTCCGCTTTCGAGAATGGTGCGGCCGGGACCATCCCATGTGAACTCGACATAGCACTCGTCGCTGAACACGGGCACGTCGTTGGCCCGGCCCCATGCAGCCGCAGCGTTAAGATCATCGAGTGCGCCTGTTGGGTTGTTGGGGCTATTCACCCACAGCAGTAAGGCCCGAGCCGCGTCGGCCGGATCGATAGACGCAAGGTCGAGACCGCCGGCGGCCGTGACCTGAACCGCCACTGCACGGCAGCCCGCGAGCGTGGCACTCATTTCGTAGGTGGGATACGACACGGCGGGATACAGCACGGTGTCGCGATGCGGCGAGCGAAGATGCAACCACTGCGCCGTTGTAGCGACGAACTCTTTGGTGCCAACGCATGCACCGATCTGCGTCAGCGGAACATCGACATCGAAGCGGCGAGACATCCACGCTTGGGCAGCGCGACGCAATGCGTCGGTGCCGATGCTTGGCGGGTAGCCGCGCTCAGAGTTCGACTGCGACAACGCATCGATCACGAAGCGCGGCGGCGCATCGCATGGCGTGCCGATGGACAGGTCGATGAGGCCACCGTCGAACGCATTGGCAAGCGGCTTGAAACGATCGAGGCGATCGTAGGGATATGGGGGTGGCACAAATCCGGCGGTCATGATGTCTCTATGGTGGCCGATCAGGACCCGTGAACTACAAACTGATCGAGACGACCAGCCGAGGCCGATGCAAGCCGAGCGCGAATGCGAATGCCCTCGGCCTCGTGCGATGTAGACACGACCTCACCCTCTCGATGCACTGCAGCAACAATGTCGCCGCGGTCGTACGGCACCAACAGTTCGACAACGTTGGCGAGAGCACGAAGACGATCGGCAACTGTCTGCAAGAACTCGGGGATACCGGCACCCGTGAGCGAGCTCACTTGCACCGAACCCTCGTTTTGGTCGACAAGGCGTTGAGCGCTGACCGGGTCGATGTCGTTCTTGTTGAAGACCAACATCTCGGGCACCGACAGCGCGTCGATCTCGGTGAGCACCGCCCGAACGGCAGCGATTTCGCCTTCGGGATCGGGCGAGCTTGAGTCGACAACGTGCACCAAGAAATCGGCCTCGCGAACAACCTCAAGAGTGCTCTTAAACGCCTGCACCAAACCGTGCGGCAACCGTCGCACGAAGCCAACGGTGTCGGTGAGCAGAACCGGCTCGCCACCGGGCAGCGCAAGGCGACGCGTGGTGGGGTCGAGCGTGGCGAACAGACGGTTCTCGACAAGCACGCCCGCTTGGGTGAGTTGGTTGAGCAACGTGGACTTGCCTGCGTTGGTGTAGCCAACGATGGTGACCGAACCAAGACCGCTCTTGTCGCGGCCCTTGCGCTGCAATTTGCGTGTGTGCTGCAGTTCGACGAGATCGTGCTCGAGCTTGGTGATGCGGCGCATAATGCGTCGGCGGTCGACTTCGAGTTTGGTTTCGCCAGGGCCGCGTGTGCCGATGCCAGCGCCCTGCTGCGACAAGTTGCCGCTGACACCGCGACGAAGTCGGGGCAGCCGATACCGCAACAGCGCGAGCTCTACTTGGGCCTTGCCCTCGAGCGTGTGCGCGTTCTGAGCGAAGATGTCGAGAATCACCGCGGTGCGGTCGATGGCGGTGCGGCCCAACTGCTTTTCAAGGTTGTACTGCTGCGCCGGGGCGAGGTTGTTATCGAACACCACGGTGTCGGCATCGACGGCCAAACACAGTTCGCGAAGCTCGTCGACCTTGCCCTTGCCAATGAACCACGTGTGATCGGGCGTGTCGCGGCGCTGGGTCATTCGTCCCGCTTCGTCGGCGCCTGCAGTATCGATCAGCAACGAGAGCTCGTTGAGGCTGGCTTCCATTTCTTCTTCGGTTTGGCCGCGCAGCACCACGCCCACCAACACGATGCGCTCGCGCTTAGTGCGTTCGATCAGCGTGGCGCCAAGTGCCTCCTGATAAGGATTCGTCATGGCCCGCCTTTCAGACGCTGTGGTTACTGATGGACATGAATCTGAGCAACGAACACCGCTGGGCCAACCAACGTGACGTGACCTTGCTCTGGTTCGTTGAGACGAACCGTTGCATCGCCGCCGTCCATATGCACGATGACCTCGCCATCGTAGGGTGTGACAAGCGCCCACTGCGCCGCCGCCCATGCGCTGGCGCACGCACCGGTGCCGCAAGCCTGAGTAATGCCCGCACCACGCTCGTGCACACGCATCGTGATGGCGTTCACTTCGGGGCCGGCTTCGACGATCTCTAGGTTCACCTGTGGGATCTTGGAGCCGATCGCAAGCAGATCTACTGCAGCCACATCGTCGACACCAACCACCGTGTGCGGGTTGCCCAAGCTGAGGTGCATCACCGGTCGCACTGGATCGGTCCCGATGGTGGACCATCCGGTTGGCTGATCGAGAGCAGCTACCGCGCCCATGCTTACGCTTGCTTGCACAGTGACCGAATCGACTGGGCGCACCGACACAGCACGAAGCCCGGCATCGGTGCTCACTGCATAATCGACGTTGCCTGTACGTGCCTGCGCGATGTATGCAGCCTGAGCCAAACAGCGAATGCCATTGCCGCTCATCTCGGCGCGGCTGCCATCGGCGTTGTGTAACACCATTGTGAGCTCGTCGGTGCCAGTGATGTTCAGCAACAGCAAGCCATCGGCACCAACGCCAAGTCGGCGATCGCACCACTGCACGGCCAGCTCAGCCCACGGCGCGTCGGAGCCCACCTGCGAGATATCGCAGACCAAGAAGTCGTTGCCGAGGCCGTGGTGTTTGGTAAGAGTGATCATGCGAGGTGCTGCCGAACGATGGGAAGCACTTCGGCTACCGGATCGGCGGTGATGTCGACCCACTGTATGCGAGGGTCACGGCGGAACCACCGCTCTTGGCGCACCGCGAATTGGCGCGTGCGCACGATGATCTCGGCCACCGCCTGATCGATCGAGCATGTGCCTTCGAGCGCTGCGATCAACTCGCGATAGCCCAGCGCCTGGCGCGCCGTTCGCGACAAACCCTCGCTGCTCTCGAGAAGCGAACGCACTTCGTTGACCAGCCCGCGTTCGATCATGGCGTGCACGCGTTGCTCAACGCGTTGGGCCAACAAATCTCGTGGCCAACGCAGCCCGATCTGCACGGCAGGAATCTCCGGGAAGGCCGTTGCCCCAGGACCGAAGCTGCTGAACAGTTTGCCGCTACCGAGGCAGACCTCGAGCGCGCGCACAAGGCGACGCTGGTTGGCGGGCTCAATCTTGGCTGCCGCAGCGGGGTCGATCTCGATGAGGCGCGCATACAACTCAGAGATGTCGGTCACTGCCTCGAGTTCGGCGCGGATGGCGGGCCACTCGCCCGGCAGCGTGAAGTTGTCGATGACCGCTGTGAGATACATGCCGGTTCCTGCGACCAAGACCGCAATGTGCTCGCGCTGAGCGATGCCCGCCAAGGCCGCTCGCGCCTCACGCTGAAACTCGGCAACCGTGAACAGTTCGTGTGGGCCGACAAGATCGATGCAGCGATGCGGCACCGCTGCTTGATCGGCGAGCGATGGCTTCGCAGTGCCAATGTCCATGCCGCGATACACCTGCATCGCGTCGACCGCCACGATTTCGATGTCGCCGTGCTCGGCACGTTCGGCGCCAAGCGCCATTGCGACATCACTCTTGCCGCTGGCCGTTGAGCCGAGAATGACGATCTGTTTCACCGCCGCAACCGGCCTGCGTTCATGATCGCGCGAGCCGATCAGCCTGCGGCGACGGGAATGTGGATCTTGTGCGATGGCTCGGCGAGGAACTCGACCATCTCGCCACCGAGGTGATGTGGCGCCGCCGTGTCGATGCGCACGCTCACGTACGAGCCAGCACGAATAGGGGTATCAGATGGAAAGTGCACCAGCTTGTATTGACGCGTGCGGCCCGATACGACACCAGGATTCTTGCGCGACGGACCCTCGACCAGTACTTCTTCGGTGCGACCGATTCGATCGCGATGCTTCAGCAACGCGCTGCGCTCGACCACCAACTTGAGTCGGTCGAATCGCTGCGCAGCAACGGCTGGATCGACGAAGTGATCGTGCATGGTTGCGGCTTCGGTGCCCGGGCGGGGCGAGAAGATGAACGTAAACGTGAAGTCGAACTCGGCGGCAGCGGCAACCTCGAGCGTGTGCTCGAAATCGGCATCGGTCTCGCCAGGGAACCCAACGATGATGTCGGTGCTCACTGCCAGATCGGGCATCGCTGCACGAGCCTGAACGAGGCGTTCGAGATAGCGCTCGGCGGTGTAGCCGCGGTGCATGGCGGCCAGCACGCGATCGGAGCCAGCCTGCAACGGATAGTGCAACTGCTCGCACACCGCTGCCGATTCGGCCATCGCTGCAATGGTGTCGGGGCGCATGTCTTTGGGGTGCGGGCTGGTGAAACGAACCCGACGAATGCCCGGCACCGCCGCAACAGCGCGCAACAGTTCGGCGAACATCGGCCGAACGCGCACATCGCTAGCACCGCCTTGGCGTTGCGCCAACGCAAGATCGCGGCCGTAGCTGTTCACGTTCTGACCAAGCAGGGTGATCTCGGTGACGCCGCGCGACGCCAGCAACTCAACCTCTTGCACGATGTCGATAAACGGCCGGCTGATCTCGACGCCGCGCACGGCCGGCACGATGCAAAACGCGCACGAGTTGTCGCAGCCAATCTGGATGGTGACCCAGGCGTTGAAGCTGCTCTCGCGACGAACGGGCAACGCACTGGGAAACAGCGCGTGGTCGTCGATGACTGCTTCGTCGAAGATCTCGGTGATGGGGCCACTGGTACGCGCCGAGGTGATGAGTTCGCTGGCACGATGCACGTTGTGTGTGCCCAGCACAACATCGACCCACGGCGCACGCTCGCGCACGCCATCGCGATCTTTTTGCGCCATGCATCCGGCCACCACTAACTGGCGACCCTCGACGCGGTCTTTCCAGCTCTTGAGATGACCCAGGTTTCCGTAGGTTTTGGTGTCGGCGCCTTCGCGAATGCAACAGGTGTTGACCACCACAACATCGGCTGTCTCTTCGGACTCGGCAAGCACCAAGCCGTCGGCTTCGAGCATTCCGGCGATGCGCTCAGAGTCGTGCTCATTCATCTGGCACCCATATGTGCGAATGACGTAGCTGCGGCTCATAGGGTTGCCAGCCTACTGCGCGCAGGCCCAGCGCCGATCGGTTGTTTGCCCCAGATCAGGTGAGATCCAGATCAGGCCAGACCAAGCCGCTCGAACTGGTCGCTCGGAGCATCGATGTCTTGCAACGCAATGCGCAACACTTCGGCAGGGTCGGCTTCGTTGACCGAACCCGAGATGTCTCGCGTCTCGAACGGATCTTCGATGCGGTCGAACAACAAGGTCTCGTATTTCGCGGCATAGGCCCAAAACGGCAAGAGGTCGCCCGCCTGAAACGGCTGACGAATGACGGGGATGGTGGAGCCAGGCATGCGATCGAGCGTGGCGCGCGAGTCGGGAGGAGGCATCTTGAAATCGGGCGCACTGCCGATGGGCATCGTGCTCCAACGGTTCGACCACATCGATAACGGCGCGTTGTCGCCGGTGGGTCCGCGCGCGTAACGCCACTGCTTGGTGACGAGATGCACCTCGCGACCCCACACACCAGTGAGCAACCAGTCGCGCACATCGGTGGCTTGGCCGGTGAGCAACGGCGCCAGCGAATGGCCGTGAGTGCGATGCGAGACGCTGACACCAAAGGCGTCGAGCAGCGTGGCATGCAGATCAGAGGTAGTGGTCAGCGCGTCGCATGTACCACCCTGCGTTTCGGCGCCGGGCCACCACACCATCATCGGGGTATGCCCAAGCGTTCGGTACACGGGCAAGGCTGGCTTGCCCCACACATCGCGGCCGTGCACGTCGGGCTCGCCGAGATAGTGGCCGTGATCGGTGCAGATGACAACAGCGGTGTCGTCCCAGCCCTTGGTGGCATCGAGTTGATCCATCACCCGGCCGAGCCAGTGATCGATCATCGACAACTTGCCGCCGTACTGAGCGCGGATCTGACGCGCTTCGTCGGGCGTGAGCACGCCGTCGGCCAACGCGCCAACTTTGTATGGCGGCCAGATGAGATTGGGGCCTTGCCAATCGGGGTCGTACATCGATGCCCACGGCTCGGGTGTGTCGAATGGTTCGTGCGGATCGAACTCGTCGACCCATAAAAAGAACCGTTGTCCCGCGGCGCGGTGATGCGGCGCATGATCGCCCAACCAACGCGCGGCGGCAGCCATTGTGCGCGGACCGGGGAAGTCGTCTTCGGCCATGAAGTAGCCACGCGAGTTGTCGTAGTGCGTGTGCCCGCGGCCGTATGTTGGCGCCCCAATCCACGAAGGGTCGGGACGGGTCTTCCACGGATCGCTTTCGTGGCCGCGCTCGTACTGCCACGCGGTGAAGTCGCTGTGATAGTTCTCGCCACCAGTCTCGAACAGATGCGGATGATCGGTAATCAGCTGCGTGACGACGCCCGCACGTCGAAGCGTGGCAGTGATTGCTTCTTCCCATAACTCGATGGAGCCCCACGGCTTCCACATGAAGTCCCATGCGCCAACCAACAGGTCGTGGCGCGCTGGGATGCACGGCAACGAACCGGTGTGGTGGTTGGTGAACCGAGTGGCGCGTTGGGCAAATCGATCGAGGTTTGGTGTAGCCCACTCGGTGCCGCCGTAGCAACCAAGGGCGTGGCGATTGAGGCTGTCGAGCAAGATGACAACGACGTTGTCGGGACGTCGCTGAGCATCCATGTGTTAGTTGCCCTGCTGAAGAACGCGTAGTTCGTCGATGGGAATATGGCAGCGCATTGAGTGCCCAATCGCAACCTCAACCAACGGCGGTTCGCTCACTTCGCACACGCCTGCGATGGCACGTGGGCAGCGCGGATGAAACACGCAACCCGACGGCGGATTCGCCGGACTTGGGATTTCGCCATCAAGACGAATGCGTGTGGTGATTTCGCCATCGAGGCTGGGCACCGCTGACAACAAGGCTTCGGTGTACGGATGATTCGGGCCATTGAAGATGTCGTCGGTGAGACCGATCTCTTGGATGCGACCGAGGTACATCACGGCAATGCGATCGGCGAGGTAGCGCACAACACCCATGTCATGAGAAATGAACACATAACTGGTGTGCTGCTCGGCTTGCAGGTCGGCGAGCAAGTTCAAGATGGCTGCCTGCACCGACACATCGAGCGCGCTGGTGGGTTCGTCGCACACAACGATGCGCGGGTCGCCGGCGAAGGCGCGGGCGATGGCGACGCGTTGCTTGAGGCCACCCGACAACTGACGTGGCTTGAGGTCGAGGTGACGCGGCGTGAGCCGCAATTGAGCCGCAAGTTTCTCGACGCGTTCGTTGGCTTCGTCGCCCTTAATGCCAGTGAGTTTGGTAACCGAGCGAAGCAGAATACGACGCACCGACCACGCTCGGTTGAGCGCCGAATCGGGGTTCTGAAACACCATCTGCATGGCCCGCTTATCGTCGGTGCTGCGCCCGGCAGTTTTGGCTGCCACCGCGTGACCATCGAGCGAGACCACACCACCCATGTCGGCCGACTCGATGCCGAGCATGGTCTTCGCCAGAGTGGACTTGCCCGAACCCGACTCGCCCACGATGCCAAGGGTCTCACCCTCACCAAGTTGCAGATCGACTTCGACAAGCGCTGGCACTTCGGTACTGCGCTGACGGAAGGTCTTGGAGACATGCGACAACTCGAGCACATCGGGGTTGTCTTCGCTCTTGGCCAAGATGCCGATGGGCACGTCGATGGGAGCTTCGATGATGTCGCTGATGCGATCGAGGTGATGGCAGCGCGTGTATCGATTGCCAGTGATACCCACTGGCACCACAGGGGGCACCACGCTGCGGCACAGATCGTCGGCGAGTGGGCAACGATCGACGAAAACACACGTGGGCAGATCGGTGCCGATGAGCGGCAACATGCCCGGGATGGTGGCCAGCGCCTGCTCGGTTTTGCGCACGCCACGACGCGGCAGCGAACGCAGCAGACCAACCGTGTACGGGTGCTGCGGGTCGTCGAAGACTTCGCGGCAGGGACCCTCTTCGACGATCTGGCCGGCGTACATGACGCCAACGCGATCGCACAGCGACCGAATGATGCCGAGGTTGTGAGCAATCATCAGCACGGCAGCGTTGGTCTCTTCGCGTAGCACGCGCACGAGATCGAGCACTTCGGCTTCGACCGTTGCATCGAGACCGGTAGTGGGCTCATCGAGCACCAACAACTTTGGATCGCAAGCCAAGGCCATCGCAATCACCACGCGCTGCTGCATGCCGCCCGACAGTTGGAACGGATAGCGATCCATCACGCGCTCAGGGTCGGCGATACGCACTCGCCGCAGCGCCTGCAGAGCGTCGTTGGTCGCATCAGACTTTGAGCGGCCGAGCAGCGTGAAGCTCTCGATGAGCTGGCGCCCAATTTTGATCGATGGGTTCATTGCCTGTGCGGGATCTTGGTAGACCATCGAGGCTTCGGTGGCGCGGAAGTGCTGCAGTTGCGAGCCAGTCATGTTGGTGACATCGTCGCCATCAACAAGCACCTTGCCACTCAGGATCTTGCCGTTGCGCGGCAGGTAGCGCATCGAGGCGTATGCGGTAGTGGACTTGCCGCAGCCGCTCTCGCCAACGAGTCCGTATGCCTCGCCTGGTGCGATCGAGAACGAAACCCCACGCAGCACCGCTCGATCGATTCCCCGAACGGTATACGCGACCTCAAGGTTGTCTACCAACAGCGCCGCAGCAGCTACAGATGTTTCAGCGTGAGCACTCATGACGCCTCGAGCACTGACTGCACCGAGTCGGCAATGAGGTTGACCGCAATGACCAAGCTGGCGATTGCCACTGCTGGGAAGAACGTGGTCCACCAAATGCCTGCGCTAATCACGCGGAAGCCCTCGCTGACTTGAGCACCCCAATCGGGTGATGGTGGTTGCGGGCCGGCACCAAGGAACGACAGCGTTGCCACAGTGAACACGGCGTAACCGATACGCACGGTGAGCTCAACAATGATCGGGCCGCTCACGTTGGGCAAAATCTCTTTGAACATCACGAACAACGACGATTCGCCGCGTAGCTTGGCCGACGTGACGTAGTCGAGGTCTCGTTCGGCAAGCACTGCGGCTCGCACCGTGCGGGCCACCACGGGTGTAAACAGCGCCGAGACCACACCGATGACAACCAACGTGGAGTTGCCAAGGGTGGTGAGCGCCAGCAACGCGACGAGCAGCACCGGCAATGCAAGGAAGGCCTCAACGATTCGGCTGAGAATCTGATCAAGCCAGCCGCCGATATAGCCCATCAGCATCCCGACGGTGACGCCGAACACCACGCCGAGCACGGCAGCGAGTGGCGCGACCTTCATCACGTCGAGCGCTCCGGCCATCACGCGAGACAACACATCGCGGCCTTGCGAGTCGGTGCCAAACGGATACGCCGCGCGTGGCGAGAGGTGGGTTGCGACGCGGAAGTCGAGCGGATTGTGCGGTGTGATGCGATCGCCAAGCGCTGCGCACACCAACCACACCGCCACGATGAACGTGCCAAGAATGAACGCTGGGCGACGACGAATAAGCCGCCAGTTTTCGCGGCGCGCTTGGTGCCGTTCGCTGAGGTGCAACGCGCCGCTGAGTTCGATCTCAACCGGGGTAGCAGGCAACAAATTGTCGGAAGCCGAATCAGTGCTGGGCACCAAGGTGTCCGCGCCCGGGGAAGAGAGGAGATGGTCGTGGTGAGGACTGGGGTGTTCGGAGTCGCTCATCGTGTTGTCTCCAGTCGGACGCGAGGGTTCAGCAAGGCGATGAGTAGGTCGGCAAGCAGCGTGGACACCATGTAGATAATGCCCACCAGCAGCACGGCGCCCTGCAGCACCGGAATGTCGCGAGCCTTCACAGCGGTCAGCATGGTGGAGCCCAGACCGTGATAGTTGAAGACCTTCTCAACGCCGATGATGCCACCGAACAGGTAACCGACCTGCACGCTGATGACGGTGATGGTGGGCGCCAACGCGTTGCGAAGAATGTGCGTGCGCATCACCTTGCCTTTCGAGAGGCCTTTCATCGTGGCGGTGCGGGCATAGTCGCTTTGCAAGCCATGAATAACGCCCGCGCGAGACATGCGCGCGATGTAGCCAAAGTAGGCAATCACCATCGCCATCGCGGGTGCGAGCAGCATGCGCAGTTGACCAATAACCGACGTGCCTGCAGGAGGATCGGCGAACACTTTGCCGAGTTTCCAGTGCACGCAGAACAACGACATGATCAACGCTGCGGTAACGAATTCGGGAATCGATGATGTGGCGAGGCCAACGTTGACCACGATTCGGTCGGACAATTTGTCCTGACGTCGCGCGGCAAAGATGCCTGCAGCGATCGAGATGGGGATCGTGATGACAAAGGCGAGCAGAGCAAGCTTTCCCGAGCGAAAGAGCGCTGGGAAGATGATGTCGCGTACCAATCCCCCACTGTTATACGAGGATCCAAAGTTCAGCGTGAACAGTCGGCGGATCGAGGTGAAGTACTGGGCGAGCAACGGGCGGTTGATGCCGTGCTCAAGGTTGAACCGGGCAACATCTTCTTTGAGCGCAAACGGACCAAGAACCTTGCGGCCCACGTCTCCGGGCAGGACGCTGACGATGAGGAACACGATTGTGGCAAGAAGCCACAGCGTGACTACCGCAGAGGACAAGCGCCTCAGCAGATACCGGCCCATCAGGCCTCCTTCATGAATTCGAATTGGAAACTAATGGGGTACTGACAGATCAGGCCTGTGGCACCGCCACCATACGGCAGCGGGCCACAGGCCTGACAAGTGACGAACTAGCTCAGAATCAGGCGGTGAAGCCGGCCTTGCCGCAGTCGAAGTGACCGAGGCCCGTGGCCACAATTCCAGTCACGGTCTTCTTATTTGCGAAGAGCGTGTTGTAGAAGTATGGGATCACGTATGGGACGTCTTCGTTGGCAATCTTTTGGACGTCAGCGATTGGCGCCTTGCGGGCCTCATCGTCGAGCGCTGCCTGGTATGCCTTGGTTGCTGCACGGAATGGCTCGGAGATGTAGTGAGCCGAGTTCCACTCGCCCGTTGCGTATGCCTTCACGAGGTACACATCAGGAACGCCGCGTGGGCCGTAGTCGACGATACCGAAGTCGCCGCCGCCGTCGCAGCCTGCTGGCTCAACCTTCGAGTCATAGACCTTGCACCACTCTTCGCCGTCGACTTCGACCTCTTGCTGGAGGGTGATGTCCATGCCGATTTCCTTGAGCTGGCTCTGCATGAGCTGAGCGAGCTCGGGGATTTCCTGGAGCTTGGGGAAGAACATCGTGGCCTTGAGGCCCTCTTTGCCGGCATCCTTGAGCAACTGCTTGGCCTTTTCGATGTCGCGGGTGCGCTGTGGCTGCGAGGCATCGAAGTAAGGGTAGATCGGAGCGATTGGGTGGTCGTTGCCGATGTCGCCCTTGCCCTTGAGGATGGTTTCGATGAGTGCCGGACGGTCGATGCCGAGGGCAACTGCCTGACGAACGCGCACATCGGTGAAGTCACCTTCGCGGGTGTTCATCCAGAGCATGCGGTGAGCCGAACCGTGAATGATGCCAACCTCGATGTTGTCGTCGGCGAGCAGTGCGTCGCCACCGATCACCGAGAACTGCACGATTGCGTCGACTTCGCCAGCCTGCATACCTGACACCAAGGTGGCGAGGTCTTCGTTGAAGGTGAACTCAAGCGAGTCGAGGTATGGCTTGCCATCCCAGTAATCGGCGTTCGCCTCGTACGTGGCGCCAACGGCCTCGTCGTACTTGGTGAGCTTGAATGGGCCGGTGCCGTTCGGAACCTTGTCGAGGGTGGTGCCTAGCACGTAGTCGACTGGGGTGATCAAAGCCTGCGGGTTGTACGGGCCGACCTGGTACGGGAACTGACCATCAGCGGCGAGCAAGGTGATCTCGACGGTGTTGGCGTCGATTGCCTTGGTGGAGCCTGCGGTGATGTATGCCTTGAGGTTGCTCTCGGCCAAGCGGTCCATCGTGGCGACGACATCGGCAGAGGTGAAGTCCTTGCCATCGTGCCACTTGACGCCCTTGCGGAGGTTGAAGGTCCAGACACTGCCGTCGTCGTTTGGCTTCCACGACTCGGCCAACATTGGCGACAAGTCGGCGCCCAAGGTGTTCACGAGGTACTCAAACGACATGACCACTGGTGTGTAGGTGCCCAAGTTGGCCATTGCCACTGGGTCGAGAGGACCGGCTGGCTTCTGCGCAGCGATCTTGAGAGTGCCACCCTGCTTGATGGAGCCAGTCGCTTCGGTAACAGCAGTACTGTCGCCGGTGACCGAGTCACCAGTGGTGCCGGCTGGGGTCTTCTCATCAGAACCGCAAGCGGCGATGATGGTGCCCATGAACGCTACGCCGAGACCGAGGACCGAACCACGTGTCACGAAGGTACGACGCGAGATGGCGCCGGCCGCGTAGCTATCGATCAGATTGTTCTCGAGTGGGCCGACACTGCGTCGGGCACGATCAAGTTTCGAAAAATTCATTTCTCTCCCCATGTGTTTGGTCCGAGTTGAGGTCTCCCGGAACCTACGGGACGTTAGTAGCGGCCCTATTGAGTGTCAAGAATCCTTGACAATTCATACACCGTTTCCGGAACGTTCGTTCTGTGATTGTTGGGTGCTCCACCTGCATCTTTACGGCCGTCTGGGCCATGCGCTTTCGGGCTATCAGCGCTCGGTAGTGTCGAGCGTCAACCGTCGCCGACCAAAGGACCATCGTGTCTCAACGCGTTCTCATCACAGCCGCAGCGGCGGGCATCGGTCGGGTCATCGCCGACGCGTTCGCTGCGTCTGGCGCCACTGTTCATCTCTGCGATATCGACGAGCGCGCCATCTCGCTGTGTCGCGCTGAGTCGCCCTCGCTACGGGCAACACAGGTCGATCTCGCCGACCCATCGAAGGTGGACCAATGGATCGATATGGCCATTGCCGATCTGGGTGGCGTGGACGTATTAATCAACAACGCTGGCACCAAGGGCCCCACCGCGATGGTCGAAGATATCTCGATCAACGAATGGCACGCCTGTTTAGCGGCAAGCCTCGACTCGCACTTCTTGTGCGCTCGGCGAGTTGCTCCATTGATGAAGGCCCAGGGCCACGGATCGATCATCAACATGTCGTCGATGGCGGGCGTATTTGGCTATGGAATGCGCACACCATATGCAGCGGCGAAGTGGGCCGTCATTGGCCTCACGAAGTCGCTCGCTATTGAACTCGGGCCTTCTGGAGTTCGATGCAATGCCATTTGCCCAGGTTCGGTTCGTGGCGAGCGTATGGACGGCGTGATTGCAGCCGAGGCCGAACTCCGAGGTGTACCGGCGTCGGTTGTCGAAAACGAATACGTGTCTGGGCAGTCACTGAAGCGGTTCGTTGAACCTTCAGATGTGGCGGCGATGTGTTTGTTCTTGGCATCGCCCGCATCGGCGATGATCTCGGGTCAAGCCATCGGGGTAGACGGCAACACCGAGACGTATCACCTATAGATCGCCTCTTTGGCCGCTGCGGGTCAGAGTTGCGGGTCGACCAACACTCGGCCGCGCATGCCGCCCACCAGAATGCGGTCGAGTTCTGCTGGCAACTGGTCGAGTCCAACCACCTGCGCAACCTCGGTGTCGAGCCATGTTGGACGCAGGTCTGTAGCGATGCGCTGCCACATGGCGATGCGTGGCGCCAACGGTGTCTGCACGCTGTCGATGCCCAGCAGGTTCACACCGCGCAAGATAAATGGATGCACCGTGGTGCCCAGATCGGTGCCACCGGTGAGACCACTGGCCGCAACCGAGGCGCCGTAGCGCAGTGTGCGCAGCACATAGGCCAAGGTAGAACCGCCAACGCAGTCGACCGAACCGGCCCAACGCTCGCGCTCGAGCGGACGAGTGGACTCGGCCGAGGTCTCGGCGCGATCGATCACTTCGTTGGCGCCCAACGAGCGCAACCAATCGGCTTGATCGACTTTGCCGGTGCTGGCAACAACTTCGTGGCCACGAGCAGCGAGCATGCCAACGGCCATCGAGCCAACGCCGCCGGTTGCGCCGGTGACCAACACTGGTCCGGCTCCGGCCACAAGCCCGGCGCGCTCGAGGGCGTCTACCGATAGCGCCGCCGTGTAGCCAGCGGTACCGACCATCATTGCGGTGCGGGAATCGAGGCCCGCTGGCATCGGCACGATCCACGCCGAGGGGATACGCGCGAATTGGGCGTAGCCGCCGTGGTGAGCAACACCGATGTCGTAACCGTGGGCCAGCACCGACGAGCCAACTGCGATGGCTGGGTCGTTGCTCTCGACCACCACGCCGGCCAGATCGATGCCAGGAATGATGGGGTCAATGCGCGCCACCCGACCGGTTTCGGAGCCGACAAGGCCGTCTTTGAAGTTGATGCCCGAATACTCAACTCGGATCAGCACGTCGCCGTCTCCAAGTTGATCGTTCGAGAGCTGCGTGACGGTGCGGGTCCAGCCCGACTCAGTCTTGCCAACGGTAAAAGCGCGAACGGTGCTCATGGTGTACTCCTATTTGTGACGCGTGTCTGTCTGGCGACCACGCCAAGGTAGTGGGGAGCACACTCGATTGGACACGCGAGCTGCGTGTGGCGGGGGCGGACCGGAGTCGGCACCCCCGCCACACGGCTTATGACTCGAGTGAGATTGGTTCGTCGTCTTTTGCGCCGAAGGTATCGACGTCGCCATCGAGGCCTGCTTGGCCACGTACCTTCTCGGAAATTTCGACCATGAGCTGCGGGTTGGCCTGCAGGTAGTTCTTCGCGTTCTCGCGACCCTGGCCAAGCTGCTCACCTTCGTAGGTGAACCATGCGCCTGACTTTTTGATGATGGACATCTCGACGCCAAGATCGAGCAGCGAGCCCTCGCGGCTGATGCCCTTGCCGTACATGATGTCGAACTCGGCCTGACGGAACGGCGGTGCAACCTTGTTCTTGACGACCTTGACGCGTGTGCGTGAGCCAACCACTTCGGCGCCGTCTTTGATGCTCTCGATACGACGAATGTCGAGGCGGACCGACGAGTAGAACTTGAGCGCACGACCACCAGGAGTTGTCTCGGGCGAACCGAACATAACGCCGATCTTTTCGCGCAACTGGTTGATGAAGATAGCGACCGTGTTGGTCTTGTTGAGGTTGCCGGTGAGCTTGCGCAATGCCTGGCTCATCAAGCGGGCCTGCAGACCAACATGGGTGTCGCCCATCTCGCCTTCGATTTCGGCGCGAGGTGTGAGTGCAGCCACCGAGTCAATGACGACCACATCGAGAGCGCCGGAGCGCACCAACATGTCGACGATCTCGAGGGCCTGCTCGCCAGTGTCTGGCTGCGAGATGAGCAACTGATCGACATCGACGCCGATGGCACGGGCGTAGATGGGGTCCATTGCGTGCTCAGCATCGACGTAGGCACAAATGCCGCCGTTGCGTTGCGCTTCGGCAACCACGTGCATGGCCAAGGTGGACTTACCCGAGGACTCTGGGCCGAAGATCTCGACCACACGACCGCGGGGCAGACCGCCAATGCCGAGTGCGAGGTCGAGCGCCAAGGCGCCGGTGGACACCGTGTCGATGCCCAACGATGTCTTTTCGCCCATACGCATGATGGAGCCCTTGCCGAACTGCTTATCGATCGATGCCAGCGCCATCTCGAGCGCCTTTTCACGTTCCATCGCCATGATGTTCTCCCTACTTCTTTCGTTCTTGGTTGTCTGTCTCAGTAATCGCTGCGGGGCCAATAACGCAGGCCCGATTCGCTGAGCGGCACCATACGAAAGGGGTGTTACAGGGTTACCGGGAACCCTGAACCACATTCGAAGAAGTACTGCGAGCGGCGAACGACAGGAGTGTAACTTCGTACAAGCGTTCGATCAAGCATTCGAAGCGGGAATCTGCAAAATCGTCTCAGCAGCACGCGCGAGCCACTCATCAGAGGGCGGATCCATCAGTAATTCCGTTGCAAACCAGATCGTGTAACTGAACGGATACAGCACCACGGGAAGCACGAGCGCCACGATTCCGAGCACCACCATCAGCGGCGTGACGGCGACATCGGGATACGTGATCACCACCGACACTCCCCCGGCGATCACCAGCGTTGCCAGCATGATCATCACGTTCATCGTGGCGGCGCCCAACTCGAAGCCATCGTGCCCGCGTTGCACCGACAAGCCGCAGTGCTGACACGAGTCGTAGCGACGGAACCAACCACGACGAAAGCCGGGACGATCACCGCACCAGGCGCACTGCAGCAGCAGTGCTCGGCGAAACATCAGCGGCACCGTTGGGCGATTCACAGGCATGCCTTCAGCGTAACTACCACTTCGGGGCTGTCGGAGATGCGATGATTGCTCCCGTGCGCAACTCACTTTCAGGATTGTTGTTTGGCGCCGCCGCTGCGCTCGGAAGCCTCGCTCTTGGCGGCGCATGGCTCCAGGTCACTTCGTTCTCCACCGGTCGCTCAAACGACACAAGCCACCAAGTGCTCAGCGACGCAGCAATCCGCAACGAGATCGCCCTCGTTGTCGCCCAGGCCACGGCCCCTACGCTGGGACAAAACCCAGCACTCGTGCAGCAAGTAGTCGCAGCGGGCGCGGCCACTGGCGAGGGCTCCGATCTCTTGGCTGGCGTCATCGCCGAAGCGCACGCTCACCTCATTGGCGAAAGCACCAAGCCGGTATTCATTACTGCTGAGCAGATGGTTCCGTTGGTCGGCAATCAGCTCGCCGCCACCGTTGCCCCTGCAGCCATTGCGGTACCAACAGTTGGCGCAATGTCGACCACTCGTCAGATCCTGAACTGGCTGGTTCCCATCTCGGGTGCCGCCGCAACACTGCTGCTTCTTGCCGGCCTCGCAACCCGACCCAATCGAGCCGAACAACTCAGCGCGCTGAGCATGTTGTTGCTCGGCACAGCACTGATGCTGGTGATCTTCGGGTTTATCGTGCCCGCCCTGATCCTTCCGCTGTTCTCGGATGACCCATGGGCGGCATTTTTACCCAGCATTGCCCGAGACACCCTGGGAAGGCTGATGCTCGCAGCAGCCTTCATCAGCCTTGGCGGAGTCGCGTGCTATGCCGCAGCAGCGGCCACACGGCGCCGCGACCGCTGGTCACAACCAATACGCACGCGCTACATCGAACAACGTCGTTGGAGCTAGCGAACCCTTAGGCGATGAGCTCGGCCACGAACTCTTCGAACACGGCGGCGTAACGCATGGCATCGGCGTTGCTGTGCATGATCGAGATCAGCCACTGCTCGTCGAGACCTGGCGGCAGCAAGATGCCACGGTTGATGCCGTGAATCCATTGCGCAAACGCAAGATCGAAGTCGGTGTTTTTGTAATCACGGTAGTTGCGCACCGGATTGGCCGACCACGTGATGCAGCCCTTGGCCCCGAACTGCACGGCGTGAGCAGCGAGGCCCGCACGATCGATGATGGCGTCGCACGCTGCAAGCAACTCGCGGTTGCGATCGATGCATCCGTCGGTGGCCTCGGGTGTGCACACCTCGGAGAGCACTGCTTTGGCAGCAGCCATGCACAGCGGGTTGCCGTTGTAGGTACCAAGGTGAACCACACGACCAGAGGTGATCTGATCCATGTATTCGGCCTTGCCACCGAAGGCACCCAGCGGAAGTCCGCCGCCAATGCTCTTGGCTAATGCCACGAGATCGGGGGTCACGCCGAGGGCTCCGGTTGCTCCACCCCAACCGGCAGTGATGCCAGTCTTGACTTCGTCGAACACCAACAAGGTGCCGTAGCGCTGAGTGATCTCACGCACAGCTTCGAGGTAGCCAGGAAGCGGCTTGCAGATGCCGATGTTCTCCATCACGGGCTCGACAATGAAGCACGCCACGTCGCCGCCGCGCAGCGCACGCTCGAGCGCCTCGGGGTCGTTGTATGGAATCACGATGGTGTCGCCGAGCACGGCGTTGGTGACGCCTGCGGTGCCGGGCACCGGAGTGGGATTGTCGGCCGGACCCGCGAGATCGAGCGGCGGCTTCATCGAGATCATCACCTCGTCGTGATGGCCGTGATAGCCGCCTTCGACCTTGACGATCTTTTCGCGACCAGTGGCACCACGTGCAACGCGGATGGCGTCCATCGTGGCTTCGGTGCCGCTGTTGGTGAAACGCCACATCGGCAAGCCGTAGCGGGCGCCGAGCATCTCGGCGACTTCAGAGTTGGCCTCGCATGGCGTGACGAACAAGGTGCCGTTGTCGAGTTGCCCCTCGATAGCCGAACGAACCGCTGGGTGACAGTGCCCCGAGAACAACGCCCCGAAGCCCATGTCGTAGTCGGTGTAGCGATTGCCGTCGACATCTTCCATCCAGCTGCCCTGAGCGCGGCTCACCACAATGGGATGAGGGTCATAGGCCTGAAAGCTGGAAGGCACGCCCATGGGCATCACCTTGCGAGCACGTTCGGTAGCCGCCTGCGAACGCTGTGTGCGTGAGACGTAGAGGACGAGTTCGCGACGAGTAATCTCGTGAGCTCGTTTGGTCAAATCATTGCTGAGCGTTGAATCGGTTGCGCTCATGGGATCACCCCTGTGGAATCGTTGGGATGACGATACCACGCGATCGAAACGGTCGTCACCGGGCAGCTCCATGCGCCGCGGGCGCCGCCGAAATTCGGTTGTGTGAATCGTGACAATCCGTGGCAGACTGTGGATCCTCATGGTGGTCGTAGCTCAGCTGGTAGAGCGTCAGTTTGTGGTACTGAAAGTCGCGGGTTCGAGCCCCGTCGGTCACCCTCATCAGGTTCGGGTTCGCCCGGGTCTGGGTCGTAGATTGTGGGCAAGCCCGCGCTTGCTCATACAATCCATCGGCTACATGCGCCTCTAGCTCAACGGCAGAGCAACGGACTCTTAATCCGCAGGTTCTGGGTTCGAAACCCAGGGGGCGCACCATTTCTCTTCAGGCCAAAACGGCTCGCTCGCAACGTCGTGTTCACACGT
>JBAXER010000034.1:0-29819 GCA_037140375.1 Actinomycetota bacterium | reverse complement strand
CATCGTTCCAATATTCACATGCGGCTTCGTGCGCTCAAACTTTGCTTTGCTCATGGGAGCGTGTCTCCTGTTTTGTAGCTGTGGTGTAGCTGGGTTTGGTAGTTGAGGTATTCGTGTTGTGGTAGCGGCGACCGGTTTCGAACCGGTGACCTTCCGATTATGAGCCGGATGCTCTGACCAACTGAGCTACGCCGCCAGGGCTTTGCTCGGCCCAAAGTGGGACGGGCTGGTCGAGCCCTCTGTCGGAGTCGAACCGACGACCTACGCCTTACCATGGCGTTGCTCTACCTACTGAGCTAAGAGGGCGGGCGCGCACCTATAGCGAGACCGGAGAGCGATCATAGCGCCTCGACGGACTGACGACCACGCGATTCTGTCCGATTTCGAGACATCGGCGGTGGATCCGACCACGACCACTGGTCATCTGCCCTGCGACATGGAACCCAGCGGCAGAGCAACTGTGCGCTAGCTTGCCTTTTCTGTGGGTGACATTTCGATCCGATTGGCCACAATTGCCGATGCTGAAGCCATTTTGGAGATCTACAACCACGAGGTAGTGCACACCGTGGCCACGTTCGATCTCGTGGCGCGGTCGCTCGACGAGCAACGCCAGTGGCTGACTGCACGATCGGGAGCGTTTGCGGCCATCGTGGCCATTTCGGACAACGTTGTGGTGGGCTTCGGGTCGCTGTCGCCCTACAAGGAACGACCGGCATACCGCACCAGCGTCGAGGACTCTGTGTATGTGCACACAGGCCATCAGGGTCGCGGCATCGGCAAACTGCTCGTGACCGAATTGCTGAACGTGGCCCGGGTCTCGGGATTCCACGCCGTGTTTGCCCGCATTACTGCGTCGAGCACCGCCAGCAGAGGCCTGCACAACGCGTGTGGGTTTCATCTTGTGGGCATTGAGCAAGAGGTGGGCCGCAAGTTCAACCGCTGGCTCGATGTGGCGCTGATGCAGATTGTGCTGGCCGATTAGGGCGAGCTGATCTGGGCTCATCGACATGGGCTAGTCGACAGTGAGGCCTTGCATCTCGGCTTCGGCAGCAAGCGCCAGCCACGACTCTTCGGCCGTATCGACCTTGCTTTGTGCCTCGGCGAGTTCGGCACTGAGGCGAGCCAGCAATTGATGGTCGCCGCCCGCTGTGGCCAACTCGTTACCAAGCCGCTGACACGTCTCGGTGGCTTGGGCCAATGCCCGCTCGGCTTGCGACAACAAGCGACGCAACGTGCTCGGACTCTTGACCGAGGCCGGCTTTGGTGACGCAGGGGAAGCTGAAGCAGCGCGTGGGGTGGCTGTGACCGCCTGTGACGGCGCAGCGGCCGTGGCCTGTGCCCGTTGGGTGAGCCAACCGGCAACGCCGCCACGAACCAACTGAGCGCCTCCGGCGCCATCGAGCGCCAATACCTCGATGACGGTGCGGTCGAGGAACACGCGGTCGTGGCTCACGACCACCACGATGCCCGGCCAATCGTCGAGGAATTCTTCGAGGGCGCGCAGGGTGTCGAGATCGAGATCGTTGGTGGGCTCGTCGAGCAGCAACACGTTGGGTTGCTCAATGAGCGTGAGCAACAGCTGCAAACGGCGACGCTCGCCACCCGACAGCAACGAGATTGGCGCGAACTGAGCATCGCCGTCGAACCAAAACTGGCGCATCAGGGCGAGGTCTTCGAGCGAGGGCGCGCCCTTATCGCCAGCCACCGCATCGCGCACCCGTTGGGTGACATCGAGATCGCGACCAAGCTGGTCGTAGTAGCCCACTTTGACCGTGCGGCCACGCTCGATATGGCCCTGCGTAGGAACCAAGCGCTCGGCGATGAGGTCGAGCAATGTGCTCTTGCCAGCGCCGTTGGGGCCCACAATGCCAAGACGATCGCCGGGTTCGAGCATGTGATCGAACGGCTTGAGCACTAGGGCTCCGGGAGCATCGACATCAGTCTGCGAAGCGGGCCACGAGAAGGCCACCCCGTGCAACTCAACCCCCTTTGAACCAAGACGCTGGCTGCCGAGCGACAGGCCGAGCTCGCCGGATCGAGCAGCGGCCTCGGGCCGACGTTCGATGAGCGCCTTGGCGGCTTCGACGCGAGCCTTTGGTTTGGTCGACCGAGCCGGAGCACCCCGGCGCAGCCAGGCCAGCTCATGGCGAGCAAGGTTCTTGCGGGCCTGCTCTGAGGTAGCCGCCTGCTCTTCGCGTTCGATTCGCGCCGACAAATAGGCCGCGTAACCAGAACCGCTGTTCCAGCCAGAGGGCACGTGCAGATACGCATGGCCGCGATCGATCTCGAGCACTTTGTTCGTGACGCGATCGAGGACGTGGCGGTCGTGAGTGACCAGCAGCAGCCCGCCGCTGTAGTTGGCGAGCCATTCTTCGAGATACGCAATGGCGTCAAGATCGAGATGGTTGGTGGGCTCGTCGAGAATGAGGGCTTCCCAATCGAGCACGAGCAGCGCTGCGAGAGCCACTCGCTTTTGCTGGCCACCTGACAACTCGTTGGTGGGCGAGTTGAGCAACCCCGACATGCCAAGGCGATCGAGCATTGCCTCGCCGCGCCAGCCATGACCGACTGCATCGCGGACCGTGCCCAGTGGTAGCACTGGCTGCTGGGCGAGCACCCCGATTCGAGCCCCGCGGCCGCGGCGCACGACACCTGCCTCGGGATCGAGATCGCCGCTGATGATTCGCAGCAATGTGCTCTTGCCGCAACCGTTGAGTCCGACGACGCCAATGCGATCGCCGTCGCTGACCGTGAGCGACACATCGTCGAACAACGGTCGATTGGGTCGAGAGGCGCGCAGCCCCTGAGCATCGATCAAGATCACAGGGTCTCCAGACTACGAGTGGAAAAGATCAACGACCCTGATCGACCATTGGCAACACCTAACAGGCAGCGCCGACCCCGAAAAACGAAACGATCCGAACCCATTGCAGGCTCGGATCGTTGGAGATGTCTTACGACATCAAATGGTGGGCCGGGAAGGATTCGAACCTTCGAAGGCTGTGCCGGCAGATTTACAGTCTGCTCCCTTTGGCCGCTTGGGTACCGACCCCACTGTGTTGTTTGTGCGGCCGAAGCGTAGCGGCCGCTCAGGCTGCACGCACCTGCGAGCCGCAATCGCTACCCTATGCGCATGCCAACTTTTGACATTGTCTCCGAAGTGGACCACCAAGAAGTCCGAAACGCCATCGATCAAGCTCAGCGCGAAGTCGGCAATCGGTTCGACTTCAAGAACACCAACTCGTCGATTGAGCAGAACGAACTCGTGGTCACGCTGCGCACCGTCAGCGAAGATCGCCTCGTTGCGCTGCGCCAGGTCGTCGAGGAAAAGCTCGTCAAGCGAGCCGTATCGCTCAAGGGTCTTGAGTACGGCAAGGTCGAAGAGGCAACGCAAAACACGGTGCGTCAGACCGTGACCATCAAGGTGGGAATCTCGTCGGACAAAGCCCGTGAGATCAACCGGATGATCAAGGAGAAAGGCCCCAAGGGCGTCAGCAGCCAAACGCAGGGCGAAACCGTTCGCGTGACCGGCAAAAAGCGCGACGATCTGCAAGAAGTGATGGCTCTGCTCAAGGGCGCAGACCTTGAGATTCCCCTGCAGTTCAACAACTTCCGCGACTAATCGCCGCTGCCCACCGCGCTAACGCGCTGAGCTACAGAAGGTTTCGAGATCCTGCAGTGATTGCCGCAGAGCCACGCTGATTGCAACGCTCGGCTCAGCCACGATTGCCGCGATCTCGCTATCGAGTTCGGGCATCCCGTTGGCACGATATGAGTTCACGGCGCAGGCAACACTCGGAGCCGTGAGCGACATTCCCAACGCGTTGAGCTGTTGCAGCATCACTTGCTCCTTGACGAGCCTCGCCTCGAAGTCGGCACGCACCTGACTCGTTGGGTCAATCGTTTCGGTCGTTGCCGACTCACACGCCGTCACCACAACAACCGTGCCCTTGGCTTCAACAGCGGTGGCTGAATCCGCAGGCCGAGTCTGGGCCCACAGGTTCAATCCGTTGGCCAGTTCACCGAGGCTGGCGGCGTCACGGGTAGCTACCGAGGCCCGAATGCACCCACGACCTTCGACAGTGGAGTACGTGACTGAATCGCCCGTCCATTGAGACGCCATGCGGAAGGCGAATTCGCTACCGATGGCCGGATAGAGCAGCCCGTACCAGAAGTACATGCCGAGCGATGATGCATCAGTTGTGGCGGCACCGGCAGGGGTTTCGAGACCCCGAGCCGAGTCGAGCACAGCGGCATCGCTCGAAGGCACATTGAGACCGGCGACGAAATCGCCAGCCAAGATTCGAGTGGCGACCCCCCAAGAGTTCGCGACCTGCATGTCGAACACGCCAACGAGCCACGGGCTGAGGTGCTGCGGCAATGCATCGCGGGTCGTCACCTGAGCGGCGCGCTGTGTTGCATACTCGGCAGCAAACGCTGCGTCCTTCTCGGACTTCTTGGCGATTGCGTAGCTTCCCGCCCCTTCGATCAACGACAGATAGCCAAGCTGTTGCGCCGGAGACAACGTGTCGACCGCTGCGCCCCAACCCGTTGATTGGTCGAGGAGCGCCACGCTCAATGCGGCGAGCACACTTCCATCGTGCAGAGGCCCGCTGCTGTTGGTAACGGCATAGACGGTGGCAGTAGCGGGATCGTAAAAGGCGGTCTGTGTGAAACCCACATACTCGCCCACCTGTGCCGCGCTTGGCGCTGAACCGATCAAGCCCACCGCCCGCAAGCCGCTCATTTGGCCGTTCGTATCCGTTGCCACACGGGCCAACTCGTAGATGCCGAGCTTGGCCTCATATTCGGCTCGCGGTAATTCGACGAGCGGCACAGACCGATCAAACGGCAGACCGAACGTGGCTTCAACAAGGGCTGCAACTGGCTTGATTGCAGCCGGCCATTGTTTGATTCGCGCCGCATCTTGACGCTGCTTCAACAAGATTCCGCCACCAACCGCGAGCAAGGTGACGACGACGAACAACGCCATCAAGAACTTGCCCTTCTTGCGAGACTTTGGCTTATTGGTCGTGACGTTGACGTTGCCGTTGCCGTTGCCGTTGACGTCGGCCGGGCGCTGGACCATCAGTCTGTTCGGCGCAACACCATGTATGCGAGCGTCTGAGCTTGGGGCGGCGGCCTGCCGAGCGACCACAGGCTTGGGCAGCATCGGCAGCGCAACCTCGCTTGGCGCGAGAACGCTGGGCTCAACAACGGCGATCTCATCAACGACGCTGTCATCAACGGCGTTGACCTCAGGCGCGAACTGAGCCTGAGCTTGGGCCAAAAAGTCGGGAGTGAGCAACTGCTCAAGGCGAAACCCTGATGGATCAACGAAGAGCGGTTCGGGTGCCACGAGGGGGGCGATCATCGGAGCAATCCGCGGTGCCGGGCGTGGTTCAAACTTCGGCACACTGCTGTCACCGCCACGCGATCCACCAAGATCGAGCTTGAGTTTGAAGTCAAATGGCGCCCGAAAACTGGGGGGCTGCGAAGAACTCGACTCGCCCGCGCCAACACTGGCGGCCTCGGCATATTGATCGTGGGCGGACTCGCCGTTTTCAGGGGCCGCTTCGGGCAAATTGCTCATGTCATTCTTTCGGCACAGGTAGTGAGACCTTGAGCGATTTCAGACGATCTAGAGACTTAGGCGTTCTTGCAGTACGACAACACGTTGGACATCGCCTCCGCCTGCAGCGGATCCGTGGAACCCTCAACGAAGTTCGCCAATCCGCCGGTGCGGAGCACTGCGATGGCGCACGACCAAGGGCCCTGCGTTTCGGGGAGTCCCATCCGAATCAGGTTCTCGCCGATGTCTTGTTCACGCATTGGCGCCGAGTACAACAGCGTCGCATCAGCAGGACCAGTTACTTGGGTGGACGGCTCGGTTGGTTCGCACACCGACACCTTGATGAGGGTGCTCGGATCGTTCGAGATCACTGCCGAACTTGAGATCGGCAGAGATTGAGCCCAGCGCTGCAGTGCCGAGGTCATCGTGGAATTGCCGGCTGCATCGAGTGTGGTAATCGTGGCCGCGAGGCATGCACGGCCCTGAATCATTGTCGTGACCGCAGCGTCGCCCGCCCAGGTCAGCGCTGCAGCGCGTGCGTCGGTAGCGCCGATCCTCGGCAGCAGGGCCAAGTACCAGAACTGCAGGCCCAGTGTTCGCGGGCCCTCACCGGAGTTTGGCGGCGGCACGTCGACGGCAGCGTTGCTTGAGCTGCGCGAGGGGTCGAACACTGGGGCATCACTGCTCGGCATCACAATGTCGGCGAGCAGACGATCCGGTTTCGGAGCAGGCGAGGTGTGCGCACCAAAGAAGTACGAGCCAAGCACAGCCGTCAGGTAGGTGGGCCGAGCTTCCGCAGCAATGCCCACAGCGGCGGTACGCGACTGCACCTCGTAGGCCACGAGTGCTTCGAGGTGCGGATCCTTGGCAAACATGGCGCGCACGACCTCGGCGCCGACCCCGTCGACGGCAGCCCGAATTCCAACTTGCTGTGCGTCGGTGAGCGAGGCGAGATCCTTCGACCAATTGAGATTCTGATCGACCAAAGCAACGGTGAGCGCCCGCAACGTCGCCAAATCGAATGCTGGGGTGCGCCCATCCATGCGGTAGATGGTCTTATCGGCCGAACTGTAAAAGGCGGTCATAGCAACTGCAGCAATGTGCCCCACCATGCTCGGTTCGGGGACACCGCTCACGAGCCCAACGGCGCGCAAGGTTCCGAAGTGACCATCTGCATCGCTGTACGAGCGGGCGAGCACATCGATACCAAGCTTCACTTCGTATTCGGGCACCGACAGGGTGGTGACGGGAACGTCTTCGATGAACTTCGAATGCGTTGTTTCTTCAACGAACGTGGCCAACGGAGCAACGTCTTGCGCCCACGCGACCTTCTTGTTGATGAGGAAGTACCAACTGGTAAATCCCGCGCCGCCGAGAAGCGACGCCACAACGAGGAACGAAAAGAACGCTCGCACCGGGTGACGCTTTCGCTTCTTTGGAGCAACCGGCTCGGCGAGTTGTGCGCTCACGACCCGCGACTGCACGACACGCTGGGAGCCCGAGGATCGGGCGGGTTGGCCAAGATAGGGGATGCTCGCTCCACCAAGGCTGGGAGCCGCGCTCACGCTGAGATCGGCAGTAAACAGCGAAGCATCGTGGAGGACCTGAGGGCGCAGTTGGGGTTGAGGTTGGGTGAGCACAGCCACGCCGCCGGCGACTGTCGGAAACTGATCAACCCCAGCAGGGATAAAGATTTGCCCGCCCAGGCTTGGGATCGGGGGTTGCAGCAGCAGCGGTGGCGGCTGCGGAGGCTGCAACAACATCGGTGGCAACGACTGGAGCGGCGCAGGCGTACAGGGCGGAGGTGCGAGGGTGGGCGTCGGGGCTGGTGCCGCTTCGAAAACATTGAGCCGAACCCGAAGTCGATCACGAAGTGCACTCGTGGCGTCAGCCATCGACGACGAGGTGACCGGCGACGCGCTCAGTTCTCTCTCGTCGAATGGATCGGGTGACACATGGTTGTATCGGCACGCACAACGCGCAGGTTAAGGATTTCTCAATCGCATTCTGAATTGATGTATCGATCAACCCAAACAGAACTAGTCCTCGGCTGGGGCCTCAGCGGCGCGGCGCTGCAACTCGTTGACCACATTTGCATCGGCAAGTGTGGAGGTGTCGCCAAGATTGCGGCCTTCGGCAACATCTCGCAACAGACGACGCATGATCTTGCCGCTGCGGGTCTTGGGAAGATCGGGCGTGAAATAGATGGCCTTGGGCTTGGCGATACTGCCGATCTCAACGGCCACATGGTTGCGCAGCGCCTGCTCGTCGCCTTCGAAACCACCTCGCAGCGTGACATAGGCAATGATCGCTTGCCCTGTGGTTGCGTCGAGCGCGCCCACAACCGCTGCCTCAGCGACCGATGGGTGCGAGACAAGCGCTGATTCGACTTCGGTTGTTGAGATGCGATGACCACTCACGTTCATGACATCGTCGACGCGACCCAGCAACCAGAGGTAGCCATCGTCGTCGAGCTTGGCGCCATCACCTGCGAAGTAGCGACCAGCGAACCGGCTCCAATACGTTTCGCGATAACGATCGGGGTCGCCCCAAATGCCGCGCAACATCGCCGGCCATGGCTGGGTGAGGGTGAGATAGCCGCCGCCGCGCTCGACATGTTCGCCAGATTCGTCGACCAGTTCGGTGCCGATACCGGGCAGACCGAACGTGGCCGAGCCTGGCTTGGTCGTGGTGACGCCAGGCAGGGGGCTGATCATGATTGCGCCAGTTTCGGTCTGCCACCACGTATCGACGATGGGACACGTCGACCCGCCGATGTGTTCGTGATACCACATCCACGCCTCGGGGTTAATCGGCTCACCGACCGAACCGAGCAGACGTAGCGACGACAGGTCGTGCTTGGCGGGCTCGTGGTCGCCCCACTTCATGAAGGTACGAATGGCCGTTGGAGCCGTATAAAACAGGGTGACGCCGTACTTCTCGACGATCTGCCACATGCGGTCGTTGCCCGGGAAGTTGGGCACACCTTCGTACATCACTTGGGTGGCACCGTTGGCCAGCGGGCCATACACGATGTAGGTGTGACCTGTGATCCAGCCGACATCGGCGGTGCACCAATAAACATCGGTGTCGGCGTGAAGGTCGAAGACATACTTGTGGGTGAACGCTGCCTGGGTGAGGTAGCCACCGCTGGTATGCATGATGCCCTTGGGCCTACCTGTGGTGCCGCTCGTGTACAACAAGAACAGCAACTGCTCTGAGTCCATTGGCTCGGGTGGGCACACAGGGTCGGCTTGCGCCATCAATTCGTGGTACCAGTGGTCGCGGCCCTCTTGCATCGTGACCTCGTTGCCGCCACGGCGCACGACAACAACATCGGTGATGGTTGGTGTTCCGAGCAGCGCCTCGTCGGCGGTGTGCTTGAGCGGGAAGACTTCGCCACGACGCCAGCCGCCGTCGGCAGTGATGAGCACCTTGGCCTCGGCATCATTGATGCGGTCGGTCAACGAGATGGCGCTGAAGCCACCGAACACAACGCTGTGCGCAGCGCCGATACGCGCGCAAGCCAGCATCGCGATGGCGGCCTCGGGGATCATCGGCATATAGATATTGACGCGATCGCCCTTGACGACTCCGAGGCCCTTGAGCACGTTTGCGAACCGTTGCGTCTCGTCGAGCAGTTGCGCATAGGTCACTGTGCGGGTGTCGCCTGGTTCGCCCTCGAAATGGAACGCAACCTTGTCGCCTTTACCGGCCAACACATGTCGGTCGAGGCAGTTGTAACTCACGTTCAGCTCGCCACCGACGAACCACTTCGCGAAAGGAAGGTTCCACTCAGAGGCGGTGTGCCAATCCTTCGACCAAGAAACCAGCTCGCTGGCCTGTTTCGCCCAAAAGGCCGTGAAGTCTTGCGACGCTTCTTCGTAGAGCGAGTGATCAGAGACGAGCGCGTTGCTACGAAACGCATCGGAGGGAACGAACGTGCGGCGCTCCCAGCCAAGTGAATCGATTGCGTGGGCATCAGTCATCGTTGCAGTCCCTTATCCGTTGTCTCGGTCGGGACAGACTCTAGTTACAGCCGACGCTGCAGGCGTCAGTGGTCTGATACCCGTGGACTACGCCGATCGGCGGCGAGCCGCCATCGTGAGGATGAGGCCAACCAGAACTCCGATAGCTGCGAGGAACACTGACCCCCGTGACGCTCGGCCCGTGGTGGGCAACTGAATCGACAACGCTTGGGGCGAGACGCCAGCACTCGCCACGGTTGATGAAGTCTCGCCAACCAATGTGACGGGAGTAGCGACCCCCCAACCTGGAGCAGGCGGCGCCGTGGACGACGTTGGTGTTGGCGTGATCGGCGGGAGCGCATCGACCACTCCTGTGGTTGGAGGTGCCGTGGTGTCAGGTGTTGTGGTCGCAGGTGCTGTGATCGCAGGTGTGACGACTGGTGCCGCGGGCGTTGTCGTCGGAGGTGACGGAGGTGGCGGAGGTGGCGCATTGTCATTGTTGATGATGGTGCACACGGCATCTTCGCCCGCAGAGAGCACGATCGAGTTGGCGTCCTGGTACCCGCCGACACAGGTCCAACCGGAAGGGGTGTAGCCCCCTGGGCCTGACTCTGTGAGTAGGTAGACGACCTCGGGAGCCACGTCGGCTCCAACGCCCATCCATGACAAGGCACTTGGATCTGGGCCGAGAATCGGTGTGGACCAGTCGTCAACCGACGTGGCCTGAAGATCAAAATCGGCGAGGGTTGCGGTGCCACCGTCGTCGTTGATGAGCACGTTGTTCAACGTGAGATGCGGTGCCCGAATGTCATCGTTGACCACGGTGCAGCTGGCGTCTTGGCCAGAGCGCAGCCGGATCGTGCTGCCTACCCGTGTGCCGCCATCGCATGTCCAACCCAACGAGGTGTATCCGAGCGGACCGCTTTCATCGAGAATGTAGGTGGTGTAGGCAACTACGTCGGCGCCGATGCCAATTTCATAGCTCAAGGCGGGATCGACGCCGTCGATGATTGCAACCCGGCTACCGGCCGCTGTGGCGCTGAGGCTGAAGTCACTAAATGTTGCCGTGCCGCCGTCGTTGTTGATGACAACCTTGTTGAGTTGCAAGAACGGGGTCGCTGGGTTGCAGTCGTCGCTGTTGTCGCCATGGTCGATCGAGCGGCCCGACGAGCTCGAGCGCACGGAACTACCGCTGCTGCTCGTGCAGCTGCTCGAGCTGGAACCTGAGCTTGCTCGGGTGATCTCGGCCGTAAATCCAACGGTGATGACCGTCAGCGCTACGACAACGAAGAGCCGAACGACCGAGCGAGCCGGTCCGCGAGTTGAAGCTGCTACTCCTCGAGTATGCACCGTGTGTCCATGCATTTCGCTGTCTCCAAATTCAACGCCCGGGGGGTGGGCCAGTGAGCACACAGTACGGAGATGCGTTATGAATCTGAATAGGCCACTCGGCCCATTTTGTTATGCGTCGGCTGCGGCAGGGAGCTCGACAACGATGAAGGCGCCAAGGCCTTGCGGATCGCACAGCGCCTCTGCCTCGCGGACACGGCTGCGCATGGTGAGAGCCGCCACCGTGGGCCGCGCGGCCTGTTCGTTCCAGATTCGTTGCCCTTCGGCCACGAGGTCGTCGATGCCCCAGCGCTGCAGGAACTGACGCTGCGTGCGCACGTTGGCAACGTGTCCGCTGCTGACCAGCAATTGATCGAGCGCAACTTCAGCCGTGATGTCTTGAGTGCCGGGCTCAGCAAGATAGTGGCCGCCGCGCTCGTGGCCTCGGTAGGTACGCAACCACTCTCGCCACGGGCGGATTGCTAAGCCAGCAGTGGTAGCGCTTGCGTAATCGATAACGAGCACAACACCTTGCGAAACCAGCGCCTGTGTTTGGGTGAGCCAATTGGCGGCTTCGCGCTGCACTGGCACGCGCGAACCGTGAGCCGCCGTCTGGGGCAAGGGCAAGTGTTCGAGGTCGTCGGCAGGGCGCAGCACCTCGGCAAACGCTCCATCGGGCCGCATGATCACAAACGCCTCGCGCCAGGTGCCGTCCATGACGAACAGTCGGAACGCAAGATTGTCGAGCAGCTCGTTCGCGATGACCGCGCCCACAATGGGTTCGGTGGGCATCGATGCCACCGATGTCACCCAGTCGGGATGAGCGGCTCGTTGCTGCGCTGATACTTCGACGGCCACATAGCTCACCACGCCGAGACAATCGGGCTGTGCGGCTCGAAAGGCACGAGCCAACGTGCCGGGGCCTGCGCCAGCTTCGATGACCGTGAACTGTTCGGGCTCACCGAGCTGATGCCACAGCGCATCAACCATCCGCGCAAGAACTGCACCAAACAACGGCCCAACTTCGGGGCTGGTGATGAAGTCGCCTCGGCGGCCAGCAGAGCCACCCGATGTATAGAAGCCCCGCTCGCCGTAGAGGGCGAGGTGCATGAAGCGCTCGAAAGAGATTGCTCCGCCCGCCGCAACTATCGCGGCACGGATTTCGTCAGCGGCTGAGAGCACCGGTGAGCGCGCTGAGGTCGCCGAAGCGCAAGACCAGGCCGGGGAGAATACCGAGCACCAGGGTGCTGCTGCCGGTGATGACCAACGCTGCCCTCAACGATGGCGGCGTGGTGATGGGCGCTGTGTCGCCGTCGGGAGCGGGCTTCATCCACATTTCGCGCATGATGTTGCCGTAGTACCCAAAGGCGATGACCGTGTTGACGGCACCGATGATCGCGATTGCGTATCCGAGCGTGGTGCCAGCTTCGAGCACGGCACGGAACGCGTTGAGCTTGGCGAACCATCCGCCGAACGGAGGAATGCCGGCCAACGAAGCCAGCAGGAAGGTCATCAGCGCAGCCAGACCAGGCGCATACGAGAACAATCCGCCAAAGCTGGAGATCTCGCCGCTGCGCGTTTTGCGACTGACGGCGATGACCACTGCGAACACACCCAAGTTGGTGGCTGCATACGCCAGCAGATACACGACAACGGTCTTGAGCGATGTGCCCGTGGCCTTGGTACCGGCGACAACCAGCGGCATCAAAATGAAGCCACCCTGGCTGATGGACGAGTAGGCCAACATACGAACGATGTTTGTCTGCTTGAGCGCCACCACGTTTCCGACAGTCATCGTGAGTGCAGCGAGCACGAAGATAAACGGCTGCCACACCTTCTCGGCGTGAGGGAAGGCGAGATACAGCATGGTGACGAGCGCAACGAAGCCGCCCGCCTTTGAGGCCACCGACAAGAACGCCGTGACCGGAGTAGGCGCGCCTTCGTACGTATCGGGTGCCCATGAGTGGAATGGCACTGCGCTGACCTTGAAGGCAAAGCCAACAACGATGAACACAACAGCCAAGGCCTCGACGGCTTTGTATTGGCCGCTGATGGTGATGGCTTTGCCGATATCGACGAGCAAGGTGCTGTTGGCAACGCCGTAGAGCAGGCTCATGCCGTAGAGCAACATTGCGCTGGCGAACACGCCAAGCAAGAAATATTTCATGCCCGCTTCGTTGCTCTTGGTGTCACGCTTGCGCCATGCGGCCAACATGTAGGCCGGGATCGACAAGAACTCGAGCGCCACAAACACACCGATGAGATCTCGAGCTGAGGTCATCATGACCATGCCGAGCACACTGGCGAGCAACAGCACGTAGTACTCGCCTTGGTAATAGCCACCTTCTTCAATCTCGTTGGTGGACAGCAACACCACGACATACCCGGCAATGAGGAACATCGCTTTCATGATCAGGCTGAAGTTGTCGACCACATATCGACCGTCGAACATCGAGCGCACTTCGCTGCCAGTGACGGCGAGGGTGACCACAGGAAGCAGTGCTGCGAGCAGGCTGAAACCGGCAAGCGTGGCCGTGAGCCATTTCTTTGATTCGCTGACGAAGAGATCGACGATGAGCACGACGCAGATGCCGGCCGCGAGGATGATCTCGGGCGCGAGCGCGTGGTAGTCGACCTTCGGCGGCGTGAAGCCGCCCCCGGCAACGAGGAACGAAGCAAGCACGGGTCAGCCCTGCCCGAATGCCTTGAGGGTGAGGTTGACCGCTGGATCGATGATCTTGAACATCAGTTGCGGGTACACACCAAACACGACAATGGCAAGCAGGAACGGTGTCCACGCAACCCACTCGAAGAAGGTGACGTCGTGGATGTCGCCGGAGTGATCGTCGTGATCATGAGCGTCGTCGTGACCGTGGTCGTCGCCGTGAGCGGCATGACCGCCATGACCGCCATGCCCGTCGTCGTGGCCAGCGCTGGCACCGGCGAACTCAGGCTTCGGCTGGCCAAACGCCACTCGCTGGAACAGCCACAACAGGTAGCCAGCCGCGAGCACCGTGCCGAGCGCAGCAATCACCATGAATACGCGGAACACGTTGTGGTTCAACCCTGCGGCTGGTGAGTACGCCGAAATGATCGCTGGGAACTCGCCCCAGAAACCTGCAAGGCCTGGCAGACCGAGCGACGCCATGACGCAGAATCCGAGGATCCAGCCCATGCGCGGCATCGAGATGAGCATGCCGCCGAGACGCTTGATCTCGAGCGTGTGATAACGCTCTTTCACCGAACCGGCAACGAAGAACAACATGCCGGTGATGAGGCCGTGAGCGACCATGCCGAAGATCGCGGCGTTGAAGCCGAGCGGAGTGAGCGTCGAGATGCCGAGCATCACGAAGCCCATGTGAGCCACCGAGCTGAACGCAATGAGGCGCTTCATGTCGGTCTGAGCCAGACAGCCAAGCGCACCATAGATAATGCCGACGACGGCGAGGCCGCCGATCCAAGGAGCCCACGCTTTAGCGGCCACGGGCAGGATCGGGATGGCAATACGCACGAAGCCGTAGGTACCGAGCTTCAGCAGAATTGCAGCAAGGATGACCGAGCCCTGAGTAGGCGCCTGGGTATGAGCATCGGGCAGCCATGTGTGGAATGGGAACATCGGCACCTTGACCGCAAATCCGATGAACATGCCAGCGAAGATCCAGATCTGAACCGACCGACCAAGCAAACCGCCGTGTTCGGCGAGATATGCAATGTTGAAGCTCGCTTCGCCTGCGGGCACCTTGCCCGACACCTGAAAGTAGAGCGCCAAGAAGGCAACGAGCATCAGCGCCGAACCGAACATCGTGTACAAGAAGAACTTGAGCGAGGCGTACTGGCGATCCTCGCCACCCCAGACACCGATCATGAAGTACATCGGCAAGAGCACGAGTTCGAAGAACACGAAGAACAAGATGAGGTCTTGCGCCACGAAGGTTCCGGCCATGCCAACCTGCAGTACGAGCATCAAGATGAGGAACGCCTTGGGATTACCCGGCGACGGGATGTGGTCCCATGAGTAGATCATCACCAGCACGGTGACGACCATGCTCAAGATGTACAGCGGCAAGCTCAAGCCGTCGAGACCGACGGTGTAGTTGCTGTGAATCACCTTGATCCACGACGTGTCGGCAAAGAACTGCAACTTGCCGGAACTGCCGTAGTTGAACTTGGTCAGCGAGTAGATGCCGACAAGCAGCGTCGCCACCGCCGTGAGCAAAGCGATCTGCTTGTGCAGCAGCTCCTTGCCCTTCGGGACGAACATCATGACGAGTACACCGACGAGCGGCAGGAAGGTACCGATCGTGAGTAGCGCGTTATTGGTGCGGAGTACTTCCATTGCCGTGAGGCTCCTCAGGTATTGACGATGACGAGAACGAGGGCGCCGATTGCGGCGGCTCCGAAGAGCAGTGCCCCGTATTGGTTGACCTTGCCTGACTGGATCGGCCGCAATGCGCTGCCTGTACCGCGTGCTGCGGCACCAGATCCATTGACCGCTCCATCAACCACGCGTTGGTCGATATTGCGATACACCCAATTGCCGACCGATTGCCCGGTGAGACCAACTTGGTCGACGGTGCGGTCGATGACGTTCTGGTTGATCCAGTACGTCGCCTTGCTGATTGGGTATGCCACTGCGCGAACGATGACGTTCTCGTAGAGGGCATCGAGGTAGTACTTGTTGTACAAGAACGTGTAGCCAGCGCGAAGCGGACGCGAGCGCTTGGTGATGCCCTTCAGAAAGAAGGCCTTCTCGCCATAGAGGCCCCGGCTAATGAACAAGCTCACGATGAAACCGGCTGCGACCAACACGATGGATGGCAGTGCGTTGACCCATTCGAACGCCGCGTGAGCAAGTTCGGGGAACGGCTCTCGGCCTTCGGTAGCGAACCACTCAGTGAACTTTTCGATATGGAACGGTGCCGCGTTGAGATAACCAGCGGTGAGTGCCAGCACGGCCAAGATCACCAGCGGCACGGTGATGAGTGCTGGTGATTCGTGCGGGCCGGCATGGGCGTCGTGAGCATCGTGTGCATCGTGTGCGTCGTGAGTGTCGTGGACGTCGTGAGCCACTGCGTGGCTGTCGTCGTGATGCACGCCAGCTGCTGCGCCTCGGGCCGTGCCGAAGAAGGTGAGGTAGGTTGCGCGGGTCATGTACGCGGTGGTCATGAAGGCACCAACAAGACCAATGACCCAGAACACCTTGTAGCCGTTGTTGTGCGCGTTATCGATGATCTCGTCTTTGGAGAAGAAACCACTGAAGAACGGCACGCCGCACAACGCCAGCGTGGAGATGATCCAACACGCCGCAGTGATTGGCATCTTGCGCGCCAGGCCGCCCATGTCTTTCTTCATCTCGAAACTGTGATGGCTGCCGCTGTGGGCTACCGATCCAGCGCACAAGAACAAGCAGCACTTGAAGAATGCGTGGGTGAAGATGTGGAAGACGGCTGGCGTAAAGGCGCCGACGCCGAGACCCATCATCATGTACCCGAGTTGGCTGACCGTTGAGTAGGCCAACACCTTTTTGATGTCGGTCTGCACGAAGGCAAGAGCCGCCGCGATGATGATGGTGATGCCGCCGATCACCGCGATGAGGTTGAATTGCTGCCCAGCCACGTTGATGTCGAGCCCGGTGTGGAACAGCGGGTAGAGGCGGGCCACCAAGAACACGCCTGCGACGACCATCGTGCTGGAGTGCAACAGCGAGCTGACCGGCGTGGGGCCGGCCATTGCGTCGGGCAACCACGTGTGGAGCGGGAACTGGCCGCTCTTGCCGATGCAAGCAATGAATAACGCAACCGAGCCCCAGAGCAGCACAGTGTGTGAGGCACCCGTGTCGTTGAGCGCCCACTCGTTGATGGCGGCGATGCTGAAACCGTTGCTGCCGGACTCCTGGGCAAACGCGCTGGCGCCAAAGAAGATGATGCCGGTGCCGACTAGCAAGCCAATGTCGCCGACTCGCACAGTCCAGAACGCCTTGAGTGCCGCGCGGCTGTTGGCTTCTTCTTCCCACCAGTGGCCGATGAGCATGAACGAACACAGGCCCATGATTTCCCAGCCGAGGATGAGCTGCACCATGTTTTCGGCGAGCACCATCATGAGCATGCCGCCGCTGAACAAGGTGAGCGCAGCAAAGAAGTGGGTATAGCGACGGTCGCCGCGGAGGTATTCGAGCGAGTAGATCTGCACCAAGGTGGAGATGAACGCCACCAACAACAACATGACGACAGAGAGGCCATCGATGTGCTGCCCCACGCTGAACTCGATGCCGCCGCTTTGCCACCAGACCACCTTGCGGATGACCGGCTCGACCGTGCTATGAGAACGCTCAATCCACTGGTAGGCCACGCCGACCGCGAGCACCAGCGAGGCGAAGATCGAGGCCACGCCTACTTCGCTGCCCTTCATGGGCAAGCGCTTGCCCACCAAGATGATGATCGCGAACGCAACAGCAGGAACTAACGGGATCAGGAATGCGTGGTCCAAAAACCAGCCGACGTGCTCGGCAGCATGTTCAGCAACCTGTTCAGCAGCGAGCACGGCTCAGCCCTTCATCTCAGAGAGTTCGTCAAGCGCGATGGTGCGCTTGTTGCGGTAAATCAGCAGAACCAAGCCAAGACCAACGCCAACCTCGGCGGCGGCCACGGCAATGACATAGAGCGCAAAGACGTGACCATCGGGGCTGCCGTTGCGCAAGGCAAAGGCCAACAAGTTGAGGTTCACCGCGTTGAGAATGAGCTCGATGGCCATCAGCACCATCACTGCGTTCTTGCGGGCGATGACGCCATAGATACCGATGCAGAAAAGCACGGCACCAAGCAGGAGAAATTCATTGATCAGCATTGGGCATCAATCCTTACGGGCCAAGACAATGGCGCCGATGACGGCGACGAGCAACACGAATGACAGCGCCCAGAACGGAAGCAAGTAGGGCTTGAAGATTGCATCAGACACGGCTTGCGTATCGATGCGTACGGCTGTTGATGGCGAAGGAAGCTTCTCGTCTGAGAAGCCGCCGACCAGAGCGATAGCCATTGCTGCGAACATGGTGAGCGCCACCGGAATGCCCAGTGCCCAGTTCTTGTTGTTGAGGTCGTTCTCGTTACCGATGCGCGCTCGGGTGAGCATGACACCGAACAAGAACAGCACCATCACGGCGCCCACGTAGACCAAGATCTGGGTGATGGCAACGAACTCGGCATAGACCAACAGGTACTGCGCTGCAGCGCCGGCCAACACACACACCAGCCACAACGCAGCGTGCACCACGTTTTTGCTGGTGACCACTCGGATGGCCCCGACGACCATCACGGTGGCGATGATGCCGAACGAAATGTTCTGGGCGACCAAGGTTTCGGCAAGCATCACTTCTTGCCCTTCTTGTCGGCGCCGACCTCGAGCTCGGGGGCTTCGGGCACGGTTTCCATCCACTCGCCAAGCTTGGTCTTGTCGTGCAACAAGTCGGCAATCTTGGGCTCGCTGTACTCGTACTCGGGGCTCCAGAACAACGCATCGAATGGGCACACCTCGACACAGATGCCGCAATACATGCACAACGCGTAGTCGATGTCGAAACGATCGAGCTTGTTGACCTTGCGCGGTGCGCCGCCAGCACGACGTGGCGGAGCGAGTTCTTTGTGACCCTCGATGTAGATGCACCAGTCAGGGCAGCTACGCGCGCAGAGCATGCACGATGTGCAGTTGTCTTCGCGAAGGGCAATAACACCACGAGCTCGAAGCGGTGGGGCTTCTTTTTCGTGTGGGTACTGAACAGTGTTGGAACCCTTGGTGATGGTGGTCATCATCGTGTTGAAGGTGACCCCAAGGCCCTTGACGAGGCCGGGAACTTTTGGCTTGAGACCCATCAGAACACCACCTTCAAGACAGCGGTGAGCATGATGTTGCCAAGCGACACAGGAATGAGCACCTTCCAGGCGAACCGCTGCAGTTGATCTTCGCGGAAACGGGGATAGCTGAATCGGATCCACATGATGAGGAAGACGAGCCCCATCATCTTGGTGAACATAATCAGCGGGCCGACGATGTTCATCCAGTTATCGATCTGATCGATGTTGTTCCAGCCGAACCAGCTGAACGGGATTCCCCAACCGCCGAGGAACAGCACCGAAGCGATCAGTGCGAACACACCAGCGGTGGCGAACTCGGCGATGAAGAAGATGAGAAAGCGGAAGCCCGAATACTCGGTCATGTAACCCGACACGAGTTCGGATTCGGCGACGGGCATGTCGAACGGAGCCTGAGTGAGTTCGGCCTGAACGGCAATCATGAAGACTGCGAACCCAATGAACTGGGTGAGGATGTATGGATTGCCGAGGCCGTTCCACCCAAAGATCTCGCCGGCGTTTTGCGCAACGACGATCTGTTGCAGGTTCATCGTGCCGGCCTGGATGACCACACCGACAACGGCGAGAACCATTGGCAACTCGTAGGCAATGAGCTGACCTGCGGCACGAAGGCCACCGAGCAGTGAGTACTTGTTGGCGCTGGACCAGCCAGCGATGAGGATGCCGAGCACGCTGACCGAACTGACGGCCAAGGCGTAAAACACACCGGTCTCAAAGTTGGTGAACAGCGCATCGGGTCCAAATGGCACCACTGCGACGAGCAGGAACGTGCTGGCGAGCACGATGAGCGGCGCAATCTTGAAGATCGAGTGATCGGCCTTCTCGGGCATGATGTCTTCTTTTTGCAGCCACTTGCCAACCTCGGCAAACAACTGCATCGAGCCATAGGGCCCAGCCTCCATCGGCCCGAGCCGGCTCTGCATGAAGCTCATCATCTTGAACAAAAAGAGGTAGACGATGGTGCCGGCAGGCAGCAAGACAGCGACCAGGCCGCCAAGCACCCGGAGCAACGACTGCGCCCAGTAGGGAAATTGAACTGCGAGCATCATCAGCGGTCGATGTCTCCGAGAATGAAGTACAGCGACGCCAAGATGGTGATGACGTCGGGGACGTACACACCGCGCAGCAGCCACGGCACGATCGAGATGTTGTTGAAGCTGGCCGAGCGAATCTTCACGCGGAACGGGCCCATATCGCCCTTGCTCACCACGTAGTAACCCATCTCGCCGAGTGGGTTTTCGGTGCTCACCCAGGCCTCGCCTTCGGGCACCTTGATGATGCGCGGCACCTTGGCCATCACCGGACCGGCGGGCAACGTGTCGAGCAACTTCTCGACAATGAGGGTTGCCTCACGGGTTTCCTGCAAGCGAACCCAGCATCGAGCGAAGCTGTCGCCGTCTGGATGGGTCCACACCTTGAAGTCGACCTTGTCCCAGGCCATGGCAATCTTCTGATCGCGACGAAGGTCGTAATCGACGCCGCTGGCACGCAGGTTGGGACCGGACAAGCCGTATTGCAGCGCCACGTCTTTAGGAATGACACCAATGCCGCGTGTGCGGCTCTGGAAGATCTCGTTGCCGAACAGCAGATCGTCGATCTCGTCGCAGAACGTGCGCAGCTTGCGCATCACACTGCGGGTCTCTTCGATCCAGCCCTTGGGCAGGTCGTCTTTGAGCCCGCCGATGCGGTCGAAGTTGGGGTGGAAGCGACCACCGGTTGCGCTCTCGATGAGGTTGAGCACGTATTCGCGATCACGGAAGGCCATGAACACTGGGGTAATTGCGCCGAGCTGCACACCGAGGTCGCCGAGGAACAGCGACACGTTGGCGATGCGGCTGAGCTCGAACAAGATCGTTCGAATGTGCTGCGCACGCGGTGGCGCCTCAATGTCCATCAACTTCTCAGCGGCGAGGATGAACGGAACTTCGTTGGCGAAGCTGCCCAGCCAGTCGATGCGGTTCACCAGCGAGGTGACCTGCGGGAAGGTACGAACCTCGGTGAGCTTTTCGTAGCCACGGTGCATGTAGCCCGCTGAAGGCTCGGCCCAGACAACCTGCTCGCCATCGAGGCGACAGATAATGCGCAACGTGCCATGGGTGGCAGGGTGCTGCGGCCCAATGTTGAGGGTCATGCCCTCAGTTTCGAGTTCGACGTTGAGGCGAGCATCGGCGGCTTGCGACGCGATGTAGGCCAGACGCTGACGGTCACCGAGCATGGTCATGATTCGCCGCCATCTGCATCTGGGCTGTCGGCGGGTTCGCCTGGCAGTGGTTCGACATCGACGATGCCTGGCCACGGCTTCACCATGCGAGCCAACAACGGGAAGTCTTTACGCATCGGGTGTCCCTCAAAGCCACTGGGAAGATACATATTGCGCAGGTCAGGGTGCCCGGCAAAGTTGATGCCGAACATTTCGTGAGCCTCACGCTCGTGCCAGTTGGCCCCGGTGTAGCAAGGGATCCAAGTAGGCATGGTCATGTCGTCGCCAATGTCGGCCTTGATGGTGACACCGAAATGAAGCGTGGTGCTGCAGGCCCGGGCGAACAACTGAAAGCGGGTCTCGCCACCGGTATAGCCCTGGCGAATGGTCATGTCGCGCTCGGCCTGGGGCTGCGTTGGGTCGTCTTCGCCGCGACCAAAAGGCGACGGCATCCAGTCGATGGCGGACAAAAAGCAGAAGTAGTCGAGGCCGACGGCATCGCGCAGCGCAATGCCGGCTTCGTGCCACGCATCGGCGCGGACCCGAACCCAAACATCGTCGCCAGGCTTGACCAACGTGTCGATGAGCGCGTCGCCGAGTTCGGCACGCAGTTGATCGACGGCTCGCTCGCGCAGTGCATCGCCTGGCAAGGCTGCGATAGGAGTATCAGTTGACGACAATTGGCTCACCTCGGTTCAACGGCACGTAGCCCTCGCCGCGCCAGCGGGCACCCATGTCTTCGTTCTTGATGCGTTGCTGCAACAGCACGACGCCTTCGAGCAGTGCCTCGGGGCGAGGCGGGCAACCAGGCACATAGATATCGACGGGAATGATCTGATCGACGCCCTTAGTGACCGAGTAGCTATCCCAGTACGGGCCGCCGCAGTTGGCGCATGAGCCCATGCTGATGACGTACTTGGGCTCGGGCATCTGCTCGTAGAGACGCTTGATCGCTGGAGCCATCTTGTCGGTGACCGTGCCGGAGATCACGACGAGGTCGGCTTGGCGTGGGCTCGCTGGCAGCGGGATAACGCCAAGGCGCATCACGTCGTAACGAGGCGAGCCAAAGGCCGCACCCATCTCGATGGCGCAGCAAGCGAGTCCCCACTGGTACACCCACAGGCTGTACGAGCGACCCATGTTGAAGAGTTGTGTCAGCGGCTTGGGTAGCCGGCCGCGGTCAACGAGGCCCATATCAGCACGCCACTTTCTTGGGTGTCATCGCTCGAGCTACACCCATCGCAGGACGCCCTTGCGCCAGGCGTAGACGAGACCGAGCAGAAGGACGAAAACGAAGAGACCCATCTCAACCAAACCAAAGCCGCTGTAGCGCTCGAGCTGGGTAGCCCACGGGAAGATGAACACTGCTTCGACATCGAACACTACGAAGAGCAAAGCAAACACGTAATAACGAATCTGGCTCTGAGACCAACCGTGGCCGACAGGATCGACACCACTTTCGTAGGACATCAATTTTTCGTAGTTGGGCTTGTTCGGACGGATCGCCGCCGAGAGAGCCAACAAGAGCGCGGCGAGCAGCAGTGCTGTGCCGCCGAACCAAATAACGGTGAGGTAATCCCGGAGAAAGTCGGACATCGCACATGAAGCTACTACGCCGTGTGAATCGGCTCACAAACTGTGGCGATATCTCTCCGCGAAATCGGGCCTGTCTGGCCCTCGTCAAGTCGGCCACAACGGCCCCGATGGACAAGACGGTTCTTTAACGACTCTTGGGTCAAGGGGGGATGATCTTGCGTCGATATCACTGTTGGATGAGAGCACAAGCCACACCGAACAAGGAGTTCGAACCATGAAGAAGTCTTGGCTCACTGCAGTATCAGTCCTCGGTGCACTCGGCACTGGCTCCGCAGTTGTGATGGCTGGAGCCGTCATCAACTCAGGCTCGAACCCACAAACAGCGGCACCGGTGCCCGAGCTCAGCGCTCCTCGCACCTCGGTGTACCAAGTTGGCAACGCCGCCCGCATTGCGTTGTCATCGGCAGGCGAGATCATCACTGTGATCTCTGCAACACCAGATGCCGGCTGGTCTGTGGTCTCCACATCACCTGCCGCAGCAAGCGTGGCCGTCACCCTCACCGACAACACCCAGGTCGTCACGTTCACCGCCTCGATGGTGAGCGGCGAAGTACAGACAGCGGTGTCAGCCACCCTCGCCGCCGGCATCCCTGCAACGCCAGACGCAACTGCTCCATCCATTGTTATCCAACAGCCCGGCGACCTCGGCGCCGGACCAAACCCCGCAACGCCCCCCACGTTTGCTCCAAGCCAGAGCGGCACCGTAGGTGCAGCGTCGACGACCTCGCCATCGAGTTCAACGCCGCACGCAAACTCCGGCACATGGAACGACGACGACCACGAGAACAACGACGAAGGATACGAAGAAAATGACGACTGAAGACGAACTCGCCCAGCGCCTCGCATCGCTGCGAAGCAAGCGCGGTCAAGCCCCCGTAGCAAAGAGTGCAGCCACATCGGCTGCTCCGGCGCCTCTCGCCGGCTCCCTGCAGGCAGGTAGCCCCTCGATCTGGGCGCCAAGTGCAACTCCTGCGGCCAGTCCATTTGCCCCACCATTGGCAGCCGCAATCGTGGCACCCGCAGTCGTTACTCCGGTGGCTCCAGTGGCTCCAGTGGCTGTAGTTGCAGTCACCCCACCGGCTCCCCCGCCGTCGGTTGTGATCGGTCACGCCGCACGGGCGCCGAAGCCCCGCGTCAAACGGCCGCACGCTGCTGCCGGTGGACGCATTGCGGCCAGCGGTCTCGCTGCCTCAGCGGTGCTTGGACTCACCGGTGTCATTGCTTCGGCGAACCGGCCCGAGATCACTACTGCTGCAACCACCACCGAGACAACCGTGCCTACAGTTGCCGCCGCACCGGGCACCGAGCCCATTCCAACGATTGTTGGCGACACCGTTCCGGCATCAACTACGGCAGTGAGTCTGGCGATACCGCCAGCAGTAGCACCAGGCGATGTAGCTCCAGCAGCGGTGCCGGTGGCGGCCCCAATTGTGGCCGCCGCACCAGCCGCACCCGGCGCTGCGAAGCAACCCGCCGCAAAGCAGCCAGCCGCTACGACGGCACCTGCGCCCGCTGGCACGCCAGCGCCAGCGCCAGCGGCAACGCCAGCACCAACACCCGCACCAACACCCGCACCTGCGCCACCAACCACGCCAAAGCCGTCGTCGACAACGCCAGCCCCAGTGGTCACGCCCGCTCCAACGGCACCACCAACAACCGCCGCACCTGCGCCACCAACCACGCCAAAGCCTCCGTCGACAACGGCACCCAGTAAGCCCTAGGGACGATGCCAACCGAAATCCCAGCTTCGGTTCAACGCAGCTTTCGAGTGATGGGATGTTCGTCCCATGTGGTCATTACCGAAGGTACCGAACTGCTCTTAGACCAAGCCGAGCGTCGTTTGCGCGAGCTCGAGAGTCTGTGGAGTCGCTTTCTCGACGACAGCGACATCACCCGCGCCAATCAAGCAGCTGGCCTGCCAGTAACGGTGCACCCTGACACGTTGGCGATCATCCTGCGCTCTATCGAGGCGTGGAAACAGACATCAGGACGCTTCGACATCACGGTGTTGCCAGCACTGGTTCATCACGGGTACACGCACAGCGCTATTACCTCGACTGCGGCGCCACGGGTGAGCCAACAACTCATCGGCGTCAGCGGCTCCATCATTGTGAATGTTGCAGATGCAACGCTCTGCGTGCCCGCCGGCGGCGCCATCGATCTCGGTGGCATCGCGAAAGGATTCGCGGCCGACATCGTTGCCGAAGAACTCATCGAGAGCGGCGCCCGCGGCGCACTCGTCAACGTAGGCGGCGACATCTGCGTGCTCGGCGAATCCTTCGATGGCGAAGAATCCTGGCTCATCGGCATCGAAGACCCCGACTCACCCAGCGGCCACGTTGACCGAATCGCGCTACGACAAGGCGGCGTAGCGACCTCCGGAACAACGATCCGGCATTGGACCACGCCCACTGGGGAAAGCGCCCATCACCTGATCGATCCCAAGACGGCGCTGCCCGCTTCGACCACGCTGCTCACCGCAACAGTGATCGCCGGCGACACCGCTACCGCTGAGGTGTTTGCCACTGCCGCAATGATGAGCGACGGGCCCAGCGCCGTGGCAATGCTCGAACAGCTTGGCCTCGCAGGGTTTATGGTTGGGACAGACCTTGCGGTCTACAAAACGAAGACTCTGGAGGCCTTTCAACCATGAACCCGCAGACATGGTGGTACCTCTCTCGGGGTAGCGGAATTGTCGCATGGGTGATGTTGGCTGCGACCAACCTCTGGGGCATCTTGCTCGTCACCCGAATGCTGAAGCCCGTCGACCGACCGGCTTGGCTACTCGACCTTCACCGCTGGCTCGCAGCGCTCACAGTGATCACAACCGGGGTGCATCTCGGCGGCCTCGTAGCCGACAACTACGCCCATTTTGGATGGCGAGAAATCGCGCTTCCGCAAGCGTGCCAAAGCGAGTGCTGGCCGTCCGGCGGTTCAAAGGCCGCGGCAGTGACTTGGGGCGTGATCGCGCTCTACATCATCATCGTGGTGCAGGTGAGCTCGTTGATGATGCGCAAGTTGCCACGCAAGGTCTGGCACGGGATTCACCTGCTTTCGTACGTGTCGTTCTTTATGGCAACGGTGCACGCTGTCATGGCTGGCACCGACCGCGGCAACATCGTGTTTATCGCCACCGTTAGTGCGATGACTGGCGGCATCATCTTGGCGGGTGTGGGGCGCGCGCTCTACGCCAACGGCAAGTCGAAGATCAAACGCGAAAAAGCCAACGCCGCATAGCCCGTCGTTGACGAATCATTCGTCGGCGCGCCAACTGCGGTTGGCTTTACGCGTTGCTGTGTGTTTCTTTGCAGTGATGCGTCGCTCGACTGCGCCTTTGCCTGGCCGCGTTGGTCGACGTGCGCGCTCGACCTTGGCCGCCGCATCAATGAGATCGCACAGTCGCTCTATTGCCTCGGCTCGGTTGCGCAACTGAGATCGTTGTGTCGACGCCACCACTCGCACTTGCTCGCCTAACTTGGCAATGACCCGAGTTGCGATGTGCTCAGGCAATCCAGCTTGGGTGAGATCGCAGATGAGTTCGGCTTTCGAATCGGTGGTGTTCACGTGCTGGCCACCGGGCCCCGACGAGCGGGAGAACTTCCACGAGAACGCAACCGGGTCGATGCGCCAACCTGCGGGCGTTACATGATCGGTGGAGTCCACCGCTCACCACCCCTCGCGCTGGGGCCAGACTCACCAATGCGAACCGGCATCGACTTCACTCCGACAAGGTACCAAGACCTGCTAAGCCTTGCGGGATGGACCCCGAGATCGAAAGGATCGTGCGTCGCGTGCCGGCATGGGCGACGGCCGAACTCGCGATGCATCCGCTCACCGGCGGCATCACCAACCGCAACTTTGTGGTGGCAGTAGGCGACGACGAATTCGTCGTCAGAATTCCTGGCGAGCGCACCGAGTTGCTGGGCATCAACCGCCGCTGTGAAGCCGAAGCTTCGCAACGAGCCAGCGAGCTTGGCGTGGGCCCGCCGGTGCTTGGCGAGCTTCCCGGAATCGGTACCCAGATCACACAACTCATGCCGGGGCACCACCTCGAGAGCGTGGCGTTTATCGAACGACTCGACGACATCGTGACGATCATCAAGTCCTTCCACAACAGCGGACCTCTCCGTGGAGCTTTCCCGATTCATCGCGTCGTCGAATGGCACGCACGCGACGCTGCAAGTCACGGCATCATGCCGCCCGCCGCGTATGAACGTCTCCATCAACAAAGCCGTCACATCGAAAACGCGTTCGCTGCAACGCCAGTGCCATCGACGCCGTGCCATAACGACCTACTGCCTGGCAACATGCTGTTTGGGTCCGAGCGCGTTTGGTTGCTCGATTACGAATACGCGGGCATGAACGATGCGTTCTTCGATCTCGCCAACCTCAGCGTGAACTGCCAGCTCACCCCATTAGCCGATGCCGAACTGCTCACGCTGTACTTCGGTGCCGTCACCGATGTGCGCTGGGCGCGGCTCCAACTGATGAAAGTAATGAGCGAGTTTCGCGAGGGCATGTGGGCCGTGGTCCAGCAAGCAATCAGCACCCTCGACACCGACTTTGTTGCGTATGCCGACGAGCGACTCAGCAACTGCGAACGCCTCGCATCGGTTGACGACTTCGGCACGTGGATGACCGATGCTCGCGGCGATCCGCGGGTCTAGATTCTGTTCTCATGCGAACTCATGCGCGGGCAGTGATCATCGGCGGAGGAGTTGGCGGCGCAAGCATTGCCTATCACCTCACCTTGTTGGGTTGGAACGACATCGTCTTGGTCGATCGAGACCAACTCACCAGTGGCTCCACCTTTCACTCAGCAGGCCTTGTTGGCCAACTTCGTAGCAGCGTCACACTGACCAAGATGATGATGTACGGCGCCGAGTTGTACCGCCATCTCTCTCAGGAGACCGGGCACGATGTCGGCTGGCACGAGGTTGGCTCGCTGCGCCTTGCGTCAACACCCGAGCGGCTTGAAGAGCTACGGCGTCAGGCCGGATGGGCGAAGACCTTCGGCTTGCCGCTTGACCTCATCAGTACTCAAGAAGCGCTCGAACGGTTCCACGGTTTGTTCGATCCCACCGATGTGCTCGGCGCGGTGTGGCTGCCCACCGACGGATGGCTCAACCCGAGCGACCTCACCATGGCGCTCGCTGCCGGTGCGCGCGGCCGCGGCGCCGAGATTCAGACCATGACTCGAGTGCTCTCGATCGGCGTCGAAGAAGTTGGTGGCCGCAAGCGCGTCACCCATGTAGAGACCGACAAGGGTCGCATCACATGCGACGTGGTTGTGAACGCAGGCGGCATGTACGCGCACGAGATCGGACGCATGGCCGGGGTCAACGTACCCATCGTGCCAATGGCGCACCAGTACGCGATCACACGACCAAAAGTCACCGTGCCCAGTGACCTGCCAACGATGCGTGACCCAGATCGCTTGGTGTACTTCCGCGAAGAAGTGGGCGGAATGATCATGGGCGGTTACGAGCGCAATCCTGATCCGTGGTGCCTCGATGGAAACATCCCGCCCACCTTCAACAACACGTTGCTCACCCCCGACTGGGATCGCTTCTTGCCGCTCACCGAGGCTGCACAAACGTTGGTGCCGTGCATGGAAGACGCCGACGTGCATCAGCTCATCAACGGGCCCGAGGCGTTTACACCCGATGGCGAATTCATTCTGGGCGAGAGCGAAGTCGGTGGGTTCTTCGTGGCCGCCGGATTCTGCGCACACGGCATCGCCGGCGCAGGCGGCAACGGCAAAGTGATGGCCGAGTGGATCGTTGGTGGCGAGCCACCAATGGATCTTTGGAAGATGGACATCCGGCGCTTCGGACCGCAATACCGATCACGCCAGTTCAGCCTGGAGCGCACCCACGAGGTGTACAGCACCTACTACGACATCGTGTATCCCAATCACGAACGACAGGCCACTCGTCCGCTTCGAGTGCCACCCGCGTATGCGCGCCACATCGCGCTCAACGCCGAGTTCGGCGAGAAGAGCGGCTGGGAGCGAGTCAACTGGTACAACTCGAACGAGAACGAAACGCACGAGTCGTTGCGGCCACGTGGTTGGGCGGGCCAGCACTGGTCTACCGCCATCGTCACCGAGCATCTCGCCACCCGCACCGCTGCTGGGTTGTTCGATGAATCATCGTTCGCCAAGATCGAGGTGTCGGGTCCTGGCGCTGCGGCCTTTCTGCAACACATGTGTACGAACAACGTAAACAAGAAGCCCGGCTCCATCACCTATACCCAGATGCTCAACAGCAAGGGTGGCATCGAGTGCGACTTTACGGTCACGCGTCTCGAAGCCGAACGCTTCCTCATCGTCACCGGCACAGCGTTTGGTCGTCACGATCTCTCATGGATCAGTTCGCACGCACCAACCGACGGCTCGGTCGCAGTGCGAGACATCACGTCGTCGATGGCGTGCTTCGGACTCTGGGGACCCAAGGCGCGCGAGATCTTGTCGTCGATTACTGCTGACGACCTCTCGTTTGGCTACATGCAAGCCCGCTTCATCACCGTGGGCGATGTGCCGTGCTGGGCGTTGCGGGTCACCTACGTAGGCGAGACCGGTTGGGAGTTGTACCCCACCGCCGAGTTCGGACTTCGGCTGTGGGACACCGTGATCAAAGCGGGCGCGCCGCACGGTCTTGTGCCCGGCGGATACCGAGCCATCGACTCGATGCGTCTCGAAAAGGGATACCGCGCGTGGGGCAGCGACATCACCAGCGAGACCGATCCATATTCATCGGGACTCGGGTTCGCGGTGCGCACCGACAAAGACTTCGTCGGTCGTTCGGCGTTACCCAGTGTCGATGGCACCGACCAGCGCCTGTGCTGTTTGGTGCTGTCCGATCCGCGATCAGTGGCGTTGGGCAACGAGCCGGTTTCGCTCGCCAACGGCGACATCGTGGGTCGTGTCTCCAGCGGCGGCCTCGGCTATTCGCTCAATGCATCCATCGCCTACGCATGGCTGCCTGTGAGCGCCTCGGCGCCAGGCACCGCCGTGTCGGTTGAAGTGTTTGGCGAAAGCGTGCCAGCCGAAGTGCGCGCTGACCCGCTGTATGACCCAACGGGCGCTCGCCTGCGCGGCTAATCGCGTGGCGCGGCCCGACGTAACAGTTCAGAGATAACAAACGGCCGGCTCCGAAGAGCCGGCCGTTGCCATGTCCGAAATTGAGCAGTGGCTACAGCGTGCCGTGCTCGAGTGCATCGAGCTCGCGCTCGATTGCTCGCAGTTCTTCTGGGGTGCCCTGCACCTTGGGCCCCGTAAACCACTT
>JBAXER010000033.1:0-30137 GCA_037140375.1 Actinomycetota bacterium | reverse complement strand
CCACCTACACCGAGCCTGCGGGCGTCACCGTGCCAACCTCCCAAGCAGCGCCGCCGCCCGGAGGCGTCGTCATCCAAGACATGTCGTTGTCACCAGGCGCGGCCGATCCGCGAGTGACCCAGGCCAACATTCACGAGACCATCTGCGTTGTCGGCTACTCGGCAAGCGTCCGCGATGTGAGCGCCGCCACCAAACGAAGAGTGTTTGCCGAATACGGCATCTCGAACCCTGCTCCTGGCGCTTACGAAGTTGACCACCTCATCCCGCTCGAGTTGGGCGGCTCAAACGACATCACCAACTTGTGGCCCGAGCCCTACACCGGCCCTGCTAATGCCCGCGACAAAGACGTGTGGGAAAACCGGCTGCACAAACAAGTGTGCTTGGGACAGATCACGCTCGCTGTGGCGCAGGATGAAATGGTCCACTGGTGGCTGCTGCTTGATGCAGTTCCAGGTGGATCATCAGTCGGCGCCCCGGCTCCTGCAACGGGCGTTCCGGCCACGCAAGGGTCGACGGCGGCGTCAACCGACATCAAGCCTGGGGCGTTCTGCACGCCAGTTGGCGCTCATGGCACATACCACGGTCAGTCATATCTCTGCTCCACGACGAAGGCCAATGGCACGCCGTACGCAGGTGGTCGTGCTCGCTGGCGCAAGGGCTGACCAAACCGCCACGAGCGCCGGTAATACAATTCGCGAGGTGAAACTCGTCCCCAGCGCGTTGATCTCGATGGTGCTTACGTTCAGCGCTACCGCGTTGTCTCCTACCACCGCGAGCGCCGACAGCGCTCTCGCCACCGCCGCCTATCGGCCGCTCACTCCGTGCCGCCTGCTCGACACCCGCGAAGACCGACGCACCAAACCAATGGCGGGCGAATCGTTGTCGCTTGCCGTGCGCGGGCAGTGCGGCGTTACGGCCGACGCCACCGCGGTTGCAATCACTGTCACCGTTACCGACGCTGCCGGAGCCGGGTTCATCACTGCGTGGCCCTCCGGCGATCCGATGCCACTTGCTTCGACAGCCAACTATCTCGTGGGCGAAACTCGAGCCAACGCAGCGCTGCTGTCGCTCGGCGTCGACGGCAACCTCGCGCTGTTTGCCTCGAACAGCGTCCACATCGTGATCGATATCTCGGGTGAGTTTCTTACAAGTGCAGCAGTGGCCTCGGGCAGATTCGTAGGCATTGCCCCAGTGCGGGCTATCGACACGCAAGCCAATGCCGGATCGGCACTGCCTCTCAACGGATCCGTCGAGGTTGCACTTCCGGCCGCTGTACCTGCTGACGCTTTGGCGATGGAAGTAACCATCACCAGTGCGCTCGCTCCAGCGGCTGGTTTTGTGACCGCATACCCGGCCCGCACTATCCGACCCTTTGTCTCAATGCTCAACACCGACGCGCCAAGACAGACACGTTCCGCGACACAAATCGTGCCCGTCAGCGCAACTGGCCTCACCGTGTTCTCTAACGCCGGTGGTCATCTAGTCGTCGATGTTGTTGGCTACTTCACCGGACCATCGGCGCGCGTAACAACCGACGGGCTCTTCGTTCCCTCAGCTCCGAAGCGAGTGCTCGACACTCGCGAGGCGGTGCGGGTGTACGCCGGCGGAGCCATCGCGATCGACACCGTCACCACCGTTGGATCGGTCGCCGCTGTCGCTGCGAACATCACCGCTACCGAGGCTGGCCCATCGGGCTACCTCACGGCTTGGGCTGCACAAACAGAGCGGCCGCAGACACCGGCACTCACGTACGAAAAGCGCGGCGAAGATATAGCGAACCTCGGCGTTGTGTCGGTGTCTACCGCCGGCCTTGCCGTGGCATCAACATCAGGCGCGCATGTGGTGGTCGACATCACCGGCTGGTTCGTGGGCACGCCGCTGGCAACAACCACTGCTGCGCCGCTCAACAATGCGCCGGTTCGCGTGCACCCCACCGCACCCATCGGATGCCTCACGTACGTGCCGACCCCAACGAGCGACGGTCTCTACGTAACCAACATCGGCACGTCACGAATCGTGGCGCACACCTTTACTGCCGGCCCAAAGGGCCCGATTGTCGTCATTGGCGATTCGCTCACCTACGGAGCAGCGCTGCGCACCATTCGCGGCCTGCGGGACAATGGGTGGGGCCCCATCTGCTACGACGCTCAGGTAGCACGCAGCATCACCTACTCCACAACAACCCGACCAGGCGGCCTCGCTACGGCGCTGAGAATCAAGACGTCTGACCCGGTTTGGAACGACCCAACAATCACCTGGATAGTGGGCCTTGGCACCAACGACGTGGTCTCGACGGGCACCAACACAATGCTCGCCAGAACCCATATCGACCGCATGCTCGCAGCCGTTGGACCGAACCCGATTTGGTGGGTCAACGTGCACACGGCGAACCCCGCTGACCAACCACGCGAGCGAGCCTTTAACGCTGCCATTGCGAGCACTGGCGTGCATGTCATCGACTGGGCAGCATTCTCTGCAGGCGCGCGGTGGTTTGCTGGCGACCTCGTGCATCTGTCACCGACCGGCTACAACGCACGCGCCGGCTTTGTGGTGAGCAGCGTGCACGGATGGTAGTTCTCGATGGGCTCAGTGGCCCGCAGCGCAAGCGTCAGTTCGGAAGCGTGTAGCTGTTTTCGAATTCGTCTTGCAGCACCGTTGCGATGGTGGCGCTGGTGTCGATGACTAATTCGTGCTCAAGGATTCGGGTGCGATAGGACCAACCCGAAGGCATGGTCAAGCGATCGCCAAGGGTGCTCAGATTCTCGGCGCTCATGGTGGGGTCGACGCCGATGCAGTACGCCTGCATCACGTAGGCCAAACCCTCGGGGCTCACCAGTTCGTACACAGGCTTGCCGGCATCGAAGAAGAACACCGCGCCGCGGTTCACGTAACGATTCTTGTAGGGCCCAACATCGATCCCCTCGCTGAGGTCGAGCAGCGCAATGCGTCGCATGTTGAGACCGTTGAACTCGCGAAACACCGGATCGACAACGGCAACCTTCTGACCGAACCCGTCGAGCATCCAATGACGAGGACCGTTGAGCTTGACCATGATGGCGCCCATCTCTTTGGTAATGGTGTCTGCATCAAGGGTCTGCCACAGTTCTTGCGGGCAATCGTTGAGCATCTGGGTCCCGTAGACCTCGGCCTCGAAGCCGGTCTCTCGCTTGAACACAGCGAGCACCTCGCCGTAGCGAACGCCGCGCATGTCGGAGATCAGTCGTGGGGTTGCAGCTTCTGACATTTCGATCATCCTGTCTGTTTCTTTGAGTTCGTGAATACTGAGAATTACTGACGCGACATTTCGGCGCGGCCGGCCGCTTCGGCGGCGTCGCCATACTTCTCGGGGCTTGCCTGCAGCACCACTTCGTAGAGTTCACCAGTGAACTCATAGGGAGCTGCGTACAGCTCGGAGACGCTTGAGCCATGGTCACTGCCGATGCTTGGCCCAATCGACGAGATCATCCGCATGTACATGTCGACATTGGCGCCACCGGCCACGCGGCCGTTGATTACCAGTTCGATACTGCCGCGCATTCCTTCGCCACGGCGAAGCCGCACGAGGAGCTCGGAGTCGCCCAATGGAATCTCAGTGTCTGACTCGACGATGGTGTGATTGCTAAACGAGTTGTAGTCGAACACCAAGCGTTGGTTCTGCACAAACATCGACAAGCCGGAGTTCTGCGTGCCAGTAGCGAAGAGCACACCCTCGTCGCCAGCAGCGAGTTTGACCCGAGCAGTGATGTCGGCATGGCGGCCGCCGATTGCGGCCGATGCCTGCGATGGCAACGGCGACATGGGCGGGCGATAGACGTAGCGACGGCTCTCGGGGTGCGGCGAGTGATCGCGGAATCGTGCGCCAAACAACGCGAGACCACGGTCGTCGAGTGGGAACACACCATGGCGCTCGGCTTCGCTATCCCACAACGCCACCATCTCGGCGAGCTTGTCGGGATCGCCGGCAGCGAGGTCGTTGCACTCTGAGCGATCGATCGAGAGGTGATAGAGCTCCCACGACTCGGTTGCGGGATCGATGCCAGGAGTGTGCTTGAACACGGCCTTCCACTCGCCAGCCACAATCGCCAAGCTGCCCATGTTCTCGAAGTACTGAACCGTGTTGGTTGCTGGCGCCGACGGGTTGGCAATGACCGAAGCAAACGAATGACCGGTTACCGGCAACTGATCGAGGCCGCGACGAACCTGCGGCGGCTCAACCCCAACGAGGTCGTACACGGTTGGCACAACATCGGAGACGAACACAAACTGGTCGCGCATGGTGCCGCGCTGCTCGGCGGGTACACCGTTTGGCCAATGGAACACCATCGGCACGTGCACACCGCCCTCGTGGGTGTTCTGCTTGTACCAGCGGTACGGCGTGTTGCCTACTTGGGCCCAACCCCACGGGTAGTTGGTGTGGCTGTTTGGGCCGCCAATGGTGTCGATGCGCTGCACTGCTTCGTCGGGCATCTCGATGATGCCGTTGAAGAACTTCATCTCGTGCATGACGCCGAACGGGCCACCCTCTTGCGAGGCACCGTTGTCGGCGTGCACCACGAGGATGGTGTTGTCGAGCTGGCCGAGGCGACGAAGACCTTCGACGAGGCGACCGATCTGCACGTCGGTGTGATCGAGGAACGCAGCGAAGGTTTCTTGCAAACGCGCTGCGAGCAAACGCTCGTTGTCGGAAAGATCGGCCCATGCATTCACGCCGGGGTTGCGCGGCGACAACACGGTGTCCGCCGGGATCACGCCGCGCTCGATCTGCTTGTTGAACCAACGCTCGCGGATGACATCCCAACCTTCGTCGTAACGGCCGCGGTACTTGGCCAAATACTCGGGTGGCGCTTGGTGAGGGGCGTGTGTTGCGCCGAACGCAAGGTAAGTAAAGAACGGGCGGTCGGGGCGAACACCCTTTGAGTCGGCGATCATCTTCAGCGCTTGATCGACCAGATCTTGCGACACGTGGTAGCCCTCTTCGGGAGTACCTGGTGTGTGAACCGGATGGTTGTCGGCAACAAGTTCGGGGTAGAACTGGTCGGTCTCGCCGTCCATGAAACCGTAGAAACGATTGAAGCCACGAGCCAACGGCCACTGATCGAATGGGCCCGCGGCCGAGCACTGCTCCATTGGCGCGAGGTGCCACTTGCCCAAGGCAAACGTGGCGTAGCCGGCGTCGCCGAGTACTTCGGCCACGGTGGCTGCATGGTTCGAGATGTGGCCGAGCTGGTTGGGGAACCCAGTGATGAAGTTCGAAACCGAGCGCATACCCACGGCGTGATTTGCGCGGCCGGTAAGCAATGCGGCGCGAGTTGGCGAGCACAGCGGAGTGACGTGGAAGTTGGTGAACTGCAGACCGTTGGCCGCCAATGCATCGACATTTGGGGTTTCGATGTCTGAGCCAAAACAGCCGAACTGAGCAAAGCCGGTGTCATCGAGCAAGACAATGACCACGTTGGGCGCGTCGTCGCCTGGGTGCGGCGCGACTTCGAATGACGGCACCGACTCGGCCACAGTTCGCCCAATACGACCTTGAAATTCTTCGTTGATCCCCACAGCTACCCCTTCGTCACAAGACAATGTATTGTCACGCTACATGACAATGAATCTCCGCAAGAACCCGAACAGCGCGTCATGAAAATCCTGCGTTCTGCAGCCGAACTCACTGCGGGTCTCGCCGACTACCCATTCGCGTCGCACTACGTAGAAGTGCCGAGCGGCGATGGCCAGATGATTCGCATGCACTACATAGACGAAGGCCCCCGCGATCAACCTCCGGTGGTGTTCGTGCACGGCAACCCGTCGTGGTCGTACATCTGGCGACACTCAGTCACCGCAGCCGTGAACGCTGGCCACCGGTGCATCGCCGTCGACCTCGTAGGCATGGGCCTCTCGGACAAGCCAAGTGAAATCGACGACTACTCAGTAGAGCGTCACGTGCAATGGTTGGGCTCGGCGCTCTTCGATCAACTGAACCTGCGCGACATCACCTTTGTGTTGCATGACTGGGGCGGCATCATCGGTTTGCGCCTCGTGGCCGAGCAACCCCACCGGTTCGCACGCATCTCGTTTTCGAACACTGGATTCCCAGAGCGCGATCCATCGGAGCCATTGCCCGACGGACCAATTGTGGCCCGCGGCGCATTCGCCGCATTCCAGAAGATGGCTCGCGAAGCTGCCGTATGGGAACCGTGGACCTTGCTGGCGGGCGTGATGGTCACGCCGGTCACGGCAGAGGTGACTGCCGGCTACAAGGCGCCCTACCCAGACCCCGAAACAACCATTGGCAGTCGCGCCTTCACCCAGCTATTGCCCACCAAACCCGACAATCCAATGCTGGTGCCGAACTGGCACGCATGGAAGGTGCTTGAGCAATTTGAGCGGCCATTCGTGACCATCTTCAGCGACCGCGATGTGGTGGCCCCCACCGGCTACATACCTCTTGTGGAACGAGTGCGCGGAGCGAAGGGGCAGCCCCACGTGATCCTCGAGGGCGGAGGGCACTTCTTGCAGGAAGACATTCCCGAGGCGTTCAACACGGCGTTGCTCGATTGGATGGCGAGCACCCCAAGTCGGGTGCCCGCCTAACCGAACTCAGTAGCCGAGGCTCAGTTGACTTTGCTGATGATCTCGTCGCCGTAGCGAGCAAGGCCAGCAACAGAGTCGCTATAAAACAAGAACGCCGGCACGATCACGCGCGCCACGCCGAGGTCGGCCAACGCACGCACCTCGTTGATTGCGTTTGGACCAAAGGCTCCGCCGCCACCGGTGGTGAGCTCAATCGCATCGGGGTCACGCCCGTGTTGACGCGCCGTGTCACGCACGATGTCGAACACGCGAGCGAGTTCTTCGTGAGTTCCCTTTGCTGGGAAGAAACCATCGCCAAGGCGGCCCGCACGGCGAGCGGCGATATCGGTGTCGCCACCCACATGGATCGGCACGGTTCCGTTGACTGGTCGGGGACGCGAGATGCAGTTGTCGAAGTTCACATGGTCGCCATGAAACGAAGCCTTGTCTTGCGTCCACAAGGCGCGCATTGCACCCACGTACTCATCGTTGCGGCGGCCTCGATCGGCAAACGACACACCAATGGCATCGAACTCTTCTTCGAGCCAGCCCACGCCAATGCCTAAGTGCAAACGCCCGCCAGACATGTGATCGAGCGTGGCGAGCTCTTTAGCCAACACCACTGGGTTGCGCTGCGGGAGAATCAAAATGCCCGTAGCGAGGTTGATGGTCGTAGTGGCTGCGGCCACATAGGTGAGCCAAATCAGCGGATCAGGAATGGGCGAGTCTTCGACGCCAGGCATCTTGCCGGTTGGTGAATAGGGGTAGGTCGAGGCGTACTCGGAAGGCACCACAACATGCTCGACAGTCCACAACGACTCGAAGCCAGCAGCCTCGGCGGCTTGCGCCATCGCGACCGCTTTTGCCGGATGAGTAAACGGGCCAGTATTCGAAAAAGCAATTGCGAACTTCATGACTGGCTGCCTCCTCGGGCTGGATCGTTCATGACGTCGAACCGAGGCTCGAGAATCATTGCGTACACCGACGAATCATCATGAGCCGCAAACGCTGCCGTCAACGTAGCGACATCGTCGCGCGAGATGATGTCCCAACGAGCCTGCATCCACGCTCGATCGTCGCCCACGATGACGCCTTCAACGTCGTACAAACCGATTCGACGCGATGGCACCATCTCGGCGAGGTCGGCAGTAGTTGCATCTGCAACTACTTGCAGCAACAGCATGTCGCCGTCGGACAGCGCTGACCAGTCGGCCGGGGCCGGCGAGTCGGCTGCTGGCATGGTGGCCATCACGATGGTGAAATCCATCGCGGCGTCTTTATGTACGTGCAGGTCGATGAACTCGGGAAGCATCTGCATCTCCAGCATCGCCATGCGGCGCGGGTAGAACGCAACTGCCACCATGTCCCACTCAATCGAGTCGCCACGCAAGCGGTGCACAACTTCGGCGGCCATCATGACGCGGCCACCAATCGCATTGAGCGGACCGTCCGGCATGTAGAGCATGTCGGCCTCGGCGCCAGTGATGTTGACATCGCGACCGTCTTGGTAGTCGGCGATGGCGCGGTACTTCATCAAGTTGAGAGCCCACATCGCCTTTTCGTCGGCGCCACCAAACCAGGTGCGGACATACGAGACATTGGGCGTGCCGTAGCGAGGCGCGTGCGAGGACATGATTCTCCGATCGAGTGCAGCCGCCCGACGGCGGACGAATCCACTATGCCACAGACTCCAAAACAATTGACAGTTGACATGACAAACGATCGCGGATCGTTGTACTGTCCCCCACGTGAACTTCGACGTAGACCGCACCGATTTCCGCCACACCCGTTCGCTCGCCACAGAGCCACCCGCCGAGTTGGCCGATGGTCAGGTGCTGCTTGAGCTTGAGTCGTTTGCGATCACCGCCAACAACATCACCTATGCCGCATCGGGTGACATGCTCGATTACTGGGGCTTCTTCCCCACCGACGCGCCGTGGGGCCGGATCCCCGTGATGGGCATCGGTCGCATCACCCGCTCGGCGCACCCCGACATCGAGGTCGGCGGCCGCTATTTCGGCTTTTTCCCGATGTCCGATTTCCATGTCGTGACCGCGTCTCCAAGCACCGACGGTTTCGTCGACCGCGGCGAACATCGCGCCAAACACGCGTCTACCTATCGCAACTTCAACCTTGTGGGCAACGACCCCGCCTATGACCCCGACACCGAAGGCCAATACCTCATCGCCCGCGGCTTGTTCATCACCTCGTATCTGGCCGACGACTTCCTCGGCGAGCAAGAGTTCTTTGGAGCCACCACTGCTCTCGTGACCAGTGCATCGAGCCGAACTTCAATCGCGTTGGCGCACCGCCTCAAGGCGCGCGGAGGCGTGCACGTCGTTGGCCTTACCTCGGCACGCAATATCGAGTTCGTTCGCACCGTTGGCCTCTACGACACGGTCATTGCCTATGAAGACATCGAGACCCTCGACGGCAGCGAACCCGCCGTCATGGTCGACATGGCCGGCAACGTCGACGTCATCACCCGTGTCCACAACCACTTCGGCGAACAGTTGAAGTATTCGTGCCGAGTGGGCGCCACGCACTGGGATGCAGGCGGCGCTCTCGGCGACCTACCAGGAGCAACCCCAACATTTTTCTTCGCCCCCTCACAGATGAAGAAACGCTCCACTGAATGGGGTCGCGAAGTCTTCGAGACCACCGTTGGCACTGCCCTTGCCGACTTCCTCGATCACTCCCGAGCATGGATGGTCATCGAGCGATCGTCAGGCATCGAGGCACTCGAAGCGGTGTACCGCGCCACGCTCGAAGGCGACACCAGCCCCGAGAAGGGCCAGATCGTCTCACTATCAGCAACCACTGCATGAGCATCACCGCCGACTCAATTCCGGTTGCCTACACACCAACCGGCGGCTGGAAAGAGATGCCAGCACCGTTCCTCGCCACGTGCACCGAACCCATCGTCGATGGTGCGCCCGACATGCGCGGCACATGGAAAGTGGTCAGCATCGAAGCCGGCGGTCTCGATGATCCCAACCATCGAGCCATTGGTGTAACCCAGCGCATCGAGCAGGCCGGCAATCGCGTCATCATCACCGGCTCGGGAGCCACTACTTCGGGAATCGTGCACGACATGCGTTGCGATGGCACCGAAGAAAACGGCGTGCACGATGTCGCCGAGTTCGATCTCATTACCCCGATCACGGTGGTTGCCTCATTCGAAGATGGTGTGCACGTGTTGCGCCCCGTTGGATTTCCTATCGAAGTCACCCGCCGGATCGACGGCGACCAACTCGTGTGGACCTATCTTGGGTTCACTGCACGACTCAACAGAATCGAGATGTGATGAACGGCGACCAAATGATGCGGGCACACTCGGCCACGCTTCCTGCCCCCGAGTTTGCGAATCCGGCGTGGGTCACTCCTGTCGAACTTGCGAAAGCCACCGTTGCCATCGTGACCTCGGCAGCGCTGCACGCCTCCAACGACGAAGGCTTCACCGCTGGCGACACGGGCTACCGACTCATCGAGAGCAACCGGCGCGACCTCGTGCTCGGTCATTGGAGCCCCAACTTCGACCACACCGGCGTGAAGATGGATCTCAACGTGGTCTACCCCATCGACCGCCTCGAAGAACTCGCTCAACGCGGCGTCATCGGCGCTGTTGCCCGGCGGCACGTGTCGTTCGCTGGCAACCAGCCCGACGATGTGGCCACCATTCGCCTCGACACCGGTCCTGCTGCTGCAGCGGCGCTTCGCCAAGACGGCGTCGACATTGTGATCCTCACGCCCGTTTGACCTCTTTGCACGCGCACCGTGAGTGTGCTCGCCCATGTCTTCGAAGCCGCTGGCATTGCAACCATCGTCTTGTCGTCAGTTCGCGAAATGGCCGTGAAGGTCGCTCCCCCACGCGCCCTTCACTGTGAGTTCCCGCTCGGCCGGCCTCTTGGCCGTCCGCTCGATGCCGAGTTCCAGCACGACGTTCTCGCTCGCGCATTTGCCTTGCTCAACGAGACATCCGGCCCTGTGTTGGTCGACCATCCCGAGGTCATCGAGGCCGACGATCAGCCGGTGTCATGCAGCCTTCCGCCACGCTTCGACCCCAGCCTTCCACCGTCGGTCGACGAGGCACGCGGGTTGCGTAAGGCGTATGACCGAGCGCTCGCCAAGCGCGGTGTCACATCAGTGGGCCGCGTCATGTCTGCCGACGAAGTACCCAACGCGTTGGGCATGCTGCATGCCATCGCAAACGGCCAAGACTGGACCACAGCCGGCCTGCCCGGCGGCAACACCATCGCCGTCTGTCACGACATTCGCACCTACTACGAAGAGGCTGCGCTCGAACTTGTCGACGGCCCACTGCCTGGTGGCCGCGCAATGGAAGATTGGTTCTTCGACCGCACCGAAGCAGGCGCCACCGTGCTCGCAGCACGCGCCGCAATCCGCGACAGCGGCGGCAAGTTCCCGATCTGGTTCTATATGACACCCGGCCAACGATGACCACTGGCTCAGGCAACAGTCGTTACACGCTGTACGGCTCGCCGAGCTCGTTATACACCGGCAAGGTGCGTTCATATCTGCGTAAGCAGCAGATCAATTTCGTTGAGGCTCACCCAAGCAGCGACCGATACACCGCCAACGTGATCCCGGTTGTGGGTCGCTGGATCATTCCGGTGCTCGAGACACCCGACGGTCGGCTCATCCAAGACGGCGCCGACATCATCGACCACTTCGAACGCGGCGCCACATCTACTCGCTACCCCGCGTATCCCACCACGCCGCGGCACCTCGCCGTGAGCCATGTGTTCGAACTATTTGGCGGCGAAGGCCTACTGCGGCCGGCCATGCATTACCGCTGGAACTTCGACGATCAGAACCTTGCGTTTCTCGAGGACGAGTTCACCACCAGTTTGTTCCCACCGATGCCCGCAGAGCAGGCCGCTGCGTTCTTCTTGCACTCAAGTGGACGGATGCGCAAAGCGGCCGTCAACTTCGGCGTCAACGCCGACACGGCACCATTCATCGAAGAAGCATTTGTCGAATGGCTTGAGTTGTTCGACGCCCATCTCGGCGTGAGCCCGTATCTGCTCGGCGGCGTGCCAACACTCGGCGATTACGGGCTGATGGCTGCAATGTGGGCGCACCTGTTCCGCGACCCAGCGCCAGCAATGCTGGTGAAGCAACGTGCTCCGCGAGTGGGTCGTTGGGTCGAGCGGATGAGCACATACGAGCCATACGACGGCGAGTATCCCGAAGCCGGCACTGCGTCGCCGCAACTCTTTGCCGACGACTCGATACCACCAACGTTGACAGCGCTCATGCGCTACGTGTCCGAGGAATACCTTCCCGAGATCACGGCTCACGTGCAGCACGCGAATACATGGCTGAGCGATCGACCCGATCTCGTCACCGGCACCAACGGTCTGCCAGATCCGGCTAGCCGCGGCATTGGTCGCGTCGACTTCACGTGGCGCGGTATGCCCATCTCGACCAACGTGATGCCCTACAGGTTCTGGTTAATGCAGCGGCTTCACGATGCCGTTGCCCAGCAGGATGCCAACGGTCAGGCTGCCGTGCGAGCAACGTTGGCCGAAGCCGGCCTCGACTCATTGCTCGATCTGCGCACTACGCGTCGTGTCGAGCGCGTGAACCATCTCGAAGTGTGGGGCCCTGTGGCCGCGCAGTCATAAGCCATGAGCACCGACACCGACACCGACACCGAGAGCGTCTCGTTCTACGGACACTGGATCTGCCCATTCGCCACACGCGTTGCATTCGCCCTCGCACAGCGTGGCATCGAGCACGACGTCGTCAACGTTCCACCGCTTGCTGTGCGCGGTCCCGATTTCGTGTTGCCCTCCGAGTTCGTCGCCAACAGCCCACGCCTCGAGATTCCTATGCTGCGTATCGGCCCCGATTACTTGGCCGACTCGATGCCGATCCTGGAGTGGATGGAACTACGAATCGCCGGCTCATCGCTCATGCCAACCGACGACAACGGTCGCGCCGAGGTGCGCCAACGCATGGCCCAGATCGATCAACTCGTCTTTCGACCGATGATCGGCATCTACTACGGCCACGACCCCGAGCGCATTGCTCAGTCGTGCGCAGCACTCTCCGCTGCGCTTGCCGAAATCGCTCAATGGCTTCACCAGAGCGACTGGCTCGTTGGCTCCGAGCCCACGCTGGCCGAGGCAGTACTGATGCCGCTCTACGTTCGCCTCGACGGCCTACGCGTCTTGGGCTTCACCGATCCGTTGCCGCCTGCCATCGAGCGGCATCGGCAGCGCTGCACCGAACTCAAAGGGTGGACCGCTGTGCAATGGTCTCCCGACGAAAGCACCGAATTCGTTGGCCGATTCACGGCATACCGTCGCAAGCAGAACGCGTCCACCTAGCCATTGCGCCCCGTTGCCACTATTGTCTCTCGCTATGACAATTGAATCGCCTGACGACTCGTCGATCGAAAGCGCAAGCGAAGAACGGCGTCTGGTGCTGCGTGCCGAAAGCGCTGCAGCAGCCCGTTACTGGGGTGGCTTTCAGCTGCGCATTGTGCTCACCTTCGCAGTGTTCGCAGCTGCATGGATCACCGTGATTGTGCTGGGCGTCACCGGCGCGTTGCCGCTGTGGGCGGGCCTGATCATCAACACCGTTCTGGCCTCGATGTTCTACATGCCAATGCACGAGGCAACGCACAAGAACATCTGGGGACAAAACCCCACAGCGCGTTGGGGCGAAGATCTCATTGGTAAGGCCTGCTCGATCCCAACGGGCATCTCATTTACCTCGCATCGCCCAGGGCACATGCGTCACCATGCGTTCACCAACGACCCGAACCGCGACCCCGATCACTTCACCGAAGGGCCACTGCGCGAGCTGCCTGCAAAGTGGGTCAGGCTCGTGATGCTCAACACGTTCTTGCCGTTGTTTGCGCTCGTCCCCTCAATGCGCAGGTTCATTCCTGCGAAGGTGCTCAAGAGCGGCACAGGCGATCGCAAAGATGGCATCGTGCAGTTTCGCTTTTGGGCCGTCAATACCCTGGCTCTCATCGTGGCGTTCGCTACTGGGTTCGGCTGGCAGGCAGTGCTGTTGTGGTGGCTTCCCGGCCGTCTCCAAGTGATGTGGTTGCTCTTTGTCTTTGCGTGGTACCCCCATCACCCCGCCAGCGAAGTGGGTCGCTATGTCGACACTCGCGTTGCCGTGTTCCCCGGCTCGCGGTTCCTTATTCGTGGCCACGATCACCACGCACTGCATCACTTGTTCCCACGTGTTCCGCACTACCACTTACGCGCGCTGTGGAAAGACGTTGCCGCCGACATGGTCGCCAAGGGCGTCCGCGCCGAGGGCCGTGCGCTTGAGTCCACCGGCAAGATCGTCTGGTAGACCAAGCAAATGTCAACCATCGACGAACGAATCGAACTCCTTCGCGGCGACCCAACGTGGGTCAACAACTGGTCGCTCGGCGGCCTCGCCTATCACGGCGAAATCAGCGACTCGGCCACTCGTGGAGTGTGGCTCACCCGAGATCCAATCACGCCCGAAGAGTACGAAGCGTTGGTGCTCCCCGAGGGCTTTCGCAAATCGGGCGTCGGCCTGAGCCAGCACGACGCAGCGTTCTTCTTGCGTCCACCCGGCGCACTTGTCGATGGGCCAGTCGAGACCGTCGAAATTGGTGGCCATTCGTTCGGACTGGTTGCTCGTGGCGGCAAGCCCGAAGCCGGCTTCGACGGCGCAATGGTGTTGCCCGTCTACAAGTCGCACCGCGTGCTTTTTGCCGCGGGTCGCACGCTTGAGATCATCGATATCGGACACGGTTGGTATCTCATGCCTCAGGTCATCGACGCCAGCCTCGGCCGGCGCGACCCCGGCACCTCTACTGCCCCGCGAACCATGCCCGAAGGCTGGACCTCGCAACACATGACCATCGAAACCGATCTGGTCATCGACATTCCATACCCGGCCCGAGTTGCCATCTTCTTCAACGGCGACATTTTCCACGGCCCGGTTCGACTCGACCTGCCCTAAAGGACTCCGCATGCCAAACGACAACGCAAAGCCACTCATTCTCGGCGGCGGCTACGGGTCGCCCTACTCACTCAAGATGCGATCGGTTCTGCGCTATCGCCAGATCCCGTTTACGTGGGTGCCACGCGACTCGAAATGGGACACCATCGGGGCCGCTCCCGTAAAGCTCATTCCGGTGATCGCGTTCCCTGACGCCGACGGCAACTACACCGATGTGCAGATCGACTCGAGTCCGCTCATCGCCCGCCTCGAGACCATGCACTCGGCGCGCAGCTTGGTACCAACCGACCCGGTGGTGGCGTTCCTCGACTACCTCATCGAAGATTACGGCGACGAGTGGGTCACCAAGCAGATGTACCACTACCGCTGGTATTACAGCGACGCCGTTCACAAGGCCGGCTCTTTGCTGCCACTCGACATGAACCAGCAGATGTCTGAGGCGCAAGCGAAAATGTCCAAGGAGTACATCACCAATCGCCAGATCAGCCGAATGGCTCTGGTGGGCTCCACCGAGCAAAATCGTCCCGCGATCGAGCAGTCATATGAGCGCCTGCTCGACATCATGCAGCGTCACCTCATCTCGCAGGCATTCTTCGTTGGCGATCGTCCCGGCCGCGGCGACTTCGGTATCTTTGGCCAGTTGCGCCAGTTGGTTGCTTGGGATCCGGAGTCGGCGCGGGTGGCTATCAACCGAGCACCACGCGTTGTGAACTGGGTCGAGCGCACCGACGACCTGTCGTGGTGGCCCATCGATGGCGACGCCGGATGGAACGATCGCAGCTCCATCGCCCCCACAACCATCGAGTTACTGGGCGAGATCGGGCGCACCTACGCCCCATTTATGTTGGCCAACGAAGCGGCCTTCGATACTGGCGCCGAGACAGTCGAGTGCGTGATCGATGGCAACGAGTACAGCCAGGGCACGTTCGCGTATCAAAAGAAGTGCATCGTGTGGCTGCGCGAGCAGTACAACGCGCTCACAGGCGCCGATCGCGCTGCGGTCGACACGATCCTTGGTGGCACCGGCTGCGAGGCGCTGCTCAGTCGCTAGGCATTTAGGACTAATACCGCCCCAAAGAGTAGTGTCCGGCGGCGCTCGGCGGTATTCTCCCCAACATGCCAGTCGCAGTCTTTGGCCCCGCCAATGAAACAGTGATAGACGGCCGCTCCGCTCGTCGTGAGCAGAACGTTCGGTTGGCACTCAACGCGGCCCGAGCCTTGTTCGAAGAGACCAGGAAGTTGCCAACGATCGAAGAAGTCGCCGACAGGGCAGGTCTCTCAATCCGATCGATGTACCGCTATTTCAAGGACATCAGTGAAGTTACCGAGGCTGTTGTGGCACTCGTAGCGAACGAGGCGCGCGCTGCTGGCCAATTGCTCGACCCTGCCGGCATTTCGATCGCCGACCGCATCGATGCCTTCGCTCGGGCGCGAGTCACCATCTACGAATTGGTGAAAGGTGTATTCCTCGCCAACGTTGCCCGGATGATCCACTCAGCTGACATCGATCAAGCAGGCGTAGCAATCCGAGCCGAAATGCTTGCGCAGTTCGAGAACCAGTTTGGACAGGAGTTACTCCTCCTGAACGAATCCGACCGGGGCTATGCCATCGACTGTGGTCACGCGCTCACCTCGATGGAGTTCGTCGACGTCCTCATGCGCTGGAGGTCGCTGCCTCCCGAAGCGGCCATCGACGCAATCAAGTACGGACTCACGAGAATTCTGGCTGCTGTATAGTTCGCGGATGTCGTCCCTTTCTCAGAGCAGCCATTCCGACGGCCGCACCGAACGACGCGACGACAACATTTTGCTCGCGCTCAGAACTGCGAAATGCCTGTTCGATGAGGGCCTGCTCGTGCCGTCGATTGAGGAAGTAGCCAAACGTTCTGGCCTCTCACCGCGGTCGTTGTACCGATACTTCGAAGATCGCCAAACGATGGTTCGCCAGGCAATAGCCCTTGTGACTCGGGAGGCGTACAAGCTCGGAGCCATCGACAACATCGGCGTGGGGCCGCTCGCCACACGCATCGACGCGATTGTGACCTCACGAATTCAGGTATACAAAAATGTCGCCGGATCCCTTCGCGCCTCCGCAGCGCTCTACCCCACCGAGAACGAATTGGTGGGGGCCGCCGATAGAAGCCTGCGCCTCAAGATGCTGCAATGCAGCCGGCAGTTTGAACCCGAATTGTCGCTCCTCGACAAACGCGAACGTGTTGCGGTCAGAGAAGCCTGCAACATGTTGCTGATGATGGAGAGCATTCACGTGTTACATCACCGACGCGGCCTGGAGTTCGACACCATTGCCGACGTTCTGAGCGGAGCCCTCACAAAGGTTCTGACTCCCGAAACATAAATTACCTTCAGTATTATGCGACGTGCCTTCAAGTGAACACAGCCCGTCCGATGGACGCACAGCGCGCCGCGACGACAACCGCGACGCCGCCATTCGATGCGTGGTAGCGCTGTTTAGCGAAAACAAATTCGTGCCCACAATCGAAATGGTCGCCGAGGCCTCCGGCGTCTCGATCCGCTCGCTCTATCGCTACTTTGGCGACGGGCAAACGATGATCAGTGAGGCGATAGGTCTCCTGGTTGGCCAAGCGAAGGAAGTCGGCAGGGTCGACAACATGGGCGAGGGACCATTAGCTGACCGGATCACCGCACTTGTGGCGGGACGATTCAGGGCATACCACCTCGTTCGACCAGTGCTACGCGCTGCGGTCGTGAACATTGCGAACAACCCTGAGCTCGATGCATCCCAACAGCGAACTCGAGCGTTGTTGACGACTCAATTCACCATTCAATTCGCGCCAGAGTTGAACCGCCTTGATGAGGTCGAAAAAGAACAGACCATTCACGCCGGCGGTGCCGTATGTAACCTCGAATTCATCGACATGCTCACTGATCGCCAGCTCCTGTCCGAGGACGATGCCCAGGTACTCGTCACGCGATTGATGCTCGCAATTCTCACCCCTAGCTGACCATACGGGCCGAAACGTACCCAACGTAAGTACTGTGTCTCCCATGCCACCTCGCGAGCTCAGCCAATCGGATGGACGCGTCGTTCGCCGAGCCGAGAACCGAGAGGCTGCGCTTCGCAGTGGGTTAGCTCTCTTCACCGAGAACAACAGCATTCCCTCCATCGAAGACGTTGCGGAGAAGTCGGGTATCTCTGTCCGCTCGTTGTATCGCTACTTTGGCGATGCCTCAGTAATGATCCGCGAGGCAACCGAACTGCTGATCGAGGAAACACGACCACTGGCACTCTTTCCCCATATCGGCGAGGGACCTTTGGCTGACCGAATTGCAACGCTTGTCGCCGCTCGGTTTAGGGCCTTTGACCACGCTCGCCCGGCCCTGCGCGCAACGATCGTGAACATTGCGACCCACCCCGAACTCGCTTCCGCACAAGACACCACTCGCCAACGCCTCCTTCTTCAGTTCAACCTTCAATTCGCTCCGGAATTGGGACGGTTAGACGATGACGAACGCGACTACTTCGTGCAAGCAGGCAGCGCTGTCAGCAATCTCGAGTTCATTGACATGCTCGTGAGTCGGCACCAGATGCCTGTGGACACCGCTCAGCTCGTTGTTTGCCGGTTACTGACGCAAGTACTCACTCCTGCGGCAGTGTGAGCGCAGAAGCTGCCAGAGGCGCGGGAAGCGCTCGCTCGTTCGTGAATGCTCCAAAGCAATCGACCACCACATGGGTGTTGCCTGCCGAGTTATAGAACTCAACATCACCATCGCTCGACATGGCCACCATCACCAGATTCGGCACCGTTTGACCGGGAACAAAGTTGAGGCTTGACGCCAACGGAACGGCCTGATTGCCTGGATACACCGTCAGGAATCCGCTTGCGGTTGTTGCGGTGACCGTCACGTTCAGCACCACGCTTCCGAGCCACGCGGTCCACGACTGTCCTGCGTCGTTGAACCACAACTGCAGTGCCTCATGCGCAACGAGTGCGCCGAAGGCGTCGACACGTGAGTCGAAACCTCGCCACGGCTCCATTGGAATAAAGCGGCCCGCCTCGGTGGTGCGGTCTTGGTCGTACCACCCGACGACGTCGACGATGAGATGCAACGAGCCCGCACTGTTCAAGAAGTTGATCACTCCATTTGCGGGCACACGAACAATCACCAGATTCGGGACCGTAACGCCGGCCACGAAATTCAGATTCGACGCCAGCGGCCAGGCAACGTCAGATGGCCACACCGTGAGAAATCCGCTACTTGTGGGCTCGGTAACGGTCACGTTCACGGCTACGCCAGTAACTCCCGTTGCGGGAACACCGCCAACGCCCATCACTTGAAGCCCCAGCACCGAGCGTTGCCCAAGCGGTAGCCCGGCACCGTTTCGCGTATCAAGAAGCCGTGCCGGCGTTGTGGCGTGGAACCGCCCACCGGGGGTGCCAGCCTCGGTGCTGTATGAACCAACGACATCGAAGATGACATCAACTGACCCCGACAACGTCGACACGCTGACTGCCCCGTTGCCGCCAAGTTGAACCGTCACCAGATTTGGCACCGTTTGCCCGGCCACAAAATTGAGGTTCGACGCCGACGGCTCTTGAGTGCCCGATGGCCACACACGGAGCCAACCATCACGCGTTGGATTGGTGACCGTCACGTTCATCACCACCGAAGACACATTCGTAGCTGGCACTCCACCCTGACCGGTGATCTGCACATCGCGCGAGATACCGCCGGTGAGCGCCGCCGCAACCCCAAACTGACCCGTGCCGTCGCAGGTGTCGAACACTCGCACTGGAGTGAGGGCCGTGTACTCACCGTAGGAATCAGCCGCAGCAACAGCTACATGAGGCACATCGCTGACCGCCATTGCAGCGGGAGCGTTGCGCATGAGCACCGTGGTGGACAGGAGAAGAACCACGGCTACAAAGAAACCTTGCGCCGAACGCTTCATAGCCAACCTCCGAGGCAAGCCGTAATGCGCCACAAGTGTGGGCAACAATCACGGTACGAGCGCGCGCCGAATATGACTAGGGCACTTTGGCCAGACTTCTCGTTGGCGAGGGAACCACCGCAAAAGGCGCCCGCCTTGCGATGAACTCTTCGGAACTATGCAGTTCGCGCGCCGAGGCGCACGAGTCGCCCAGGTGTCGCCCCAGTGGCAACGCCATCGGCATAGGTCTGCACACCGGCCACAAATGTGGCTCGGTAGCCATCGACGTGTTGCACCAAGCGACGGCCGGCGGCGGGGAAGTCGAAGACCATCTCGGGGGCATGCAAAGTGAGTGCATCGAGGTCGACCAAGTTGATGTCGGCCCGCTTGCCTGGCTGCAGCGTGCCGCGGTCGGTGAAGCCATAGACATCGGCGGTGCGGCCTGTCTGCAAGTGCACAACATGTTCAAGCGAAACTCGTTCGCCGCGGCTTCGATCGCGCACCCAATGCGTCAGCAACGTAGTGGGCATACTTGCGTCGCAGATGAGACCGCAATGCGCTCCCCCATCGCTGAGGCCGAGCACCGCGTTGGGGTGCAGCATCATCTCGCGAATCGCATCGAGGTTGGTGTCCTCGTAGCTCCCCAGAGGTGCAAACAAAAACGCTGTGCCGTCGCGCTCGAGCATCCAATCGAGCACTACCTCTTCGGGCGATCGACCCTCGCGCTCGGCAACCGCGGCAACGCTGCTTTCCGGTGCTGGCTCGTAGTTGGGCGTATCGCCAAGCTGGAAGATGCGCGACCAGCGCGACATCAGCGCTTTGGTGATGGGGCTCGATGTGCTTGGGGCACAGGCGAGCAATGCGGCGCGCATCTCGGGACGCTTGAGTTCGGCCACGCGCTCGGCAAGTGGCAACGAACTCAGCTTTCGGTAGGTGGGGTGGGTGATGAACGGATGCAGCGACGACTGCAGGCTGAACAGCATTCCGGTTGGGCGACATGGCACCTGCGGCACGATGCGTAACCCTTCGGCGGCGGCGGCCGCAGCGCTGTCGAGCGCAGCGCGATAGCCCAACGGACCGGCTTGGGTCTGCGCCAGCGTGTAGGTGACCGTGGCGCCACTGCGGCGAGCAACCTCGGCCATCCATGCGCCGAGTTCGCCCACCGGCGAGCCGTCGTCGATGGCCTGAAAGACGCCGTGACCCGCAAGGCCAAAGGCATCGCCGATAGCCATCAGCTCGTCGATGGGTGCCCGCGTTCCGGGAACGAGCCCGTGCTTTGATCGGTGCAAAATGGTGCGTGAAGTGCTGAACCCGGCAGCACCTGCATCGAGCGCTTCGCGCACGATGTCGGCCATCTGGGCGATCTCATCGTCGGTTGCGTCTTCGTGAGCGCGATCACCAAGCACGTATGCGCGCACTGCAGCGTGAGGGATCTGCGCGGCGACATCGAGCACCCGCGGCATGGCATCGAGCGCATCGAGATACTCAGGGAAGGTCTCCCACTGCCAGTTCATGCCCTCGTGCATCGCCGTGCCAGGAATGTCTTCGACACCCTCCATCAACTCGATGAGAAAGTTGTGCGCGTCGGGTCGGGCCGGCGCAAAACCAACACCGCAGTTACCCATCACAATGGTGGTGACGCCGTGCCAGCTCGACGGACTCACTTGCGGATCCCATGTGGCCTGGCCGTCGTAATGCGTGTGAATGTCTACCCAGCCGGGCAATACCGCGAGCCCTGAAGCATCGACCTCGCGGGTGCCGCTGCCAACAACGACGCCCACTTCGGTGACGATTCCGTTGTCGATAGCGATGTCGCCCACGAACGCTGGCGCCCCAGTTCCGTCGACAATGTTTCCGCCTCTGATCACGATGTCATGCATCGCGCGAGTCTATGACTCGGTCGGTTCGACGGCCGATCCGTAGCACTTACCGACTCACGCCGCCTCAGCCATAGCGATAGCGCACCTGGAGAATGACGACGTCGTCGCCGTCGATCAAATAAACCAGGCGATGCTCCTCGTCGATCCGACGAGACCATGCGCCGGCAAGCGCGTGACGCAACTGCTCTGGCTTCCCGATTCCGCGATAGGGGTCACGGGCGACGTCGTCGAGCAATCGATTGATGCGCCTCAGAGTGGATCGATCTGTCGTCTGCCAAAAGTTGTAGTCCTGCCACGCGTGAGACGTGAAGACAAACCTCACCGGTCGAGTTCGCGCTGAACTGCCTGGCCCGACCGCGCCTGCTCGAGGCTCTCAAGTAGTCGGCGAACGTTGGCAGGAGACCGAAGCAAGTGGGCCGTCTCCTCGAGTGCGCGATAATCATCAATTCCGATGAGCACCGCGTCGCCTCGCTTCGAGGTGATCTCCACTGGCGTGCGATCTTCATTGACTTGCTCGATCAGCGGAAACAGGTTTTTGCGGGCTTCGCTTGCCGTGATGGCCATCGTGGCTCCTTTACAGTGGTACGAGATATGGTACCACTGGAGTCAAGGGCTCGGTCGCTACGCCGTGAGGGCGGCGGCAAAGCACTCGGATGCAATGCGGGTCAGCACGAGCGACTGATGCCAGCGATCGCCTTCTTCTTGCATCGTGCCGTCAGGCCCGGGCACACGGCGCGCGTAGCCGATTTCTGCGGGCAAGAGCTCGGGAGCGAAACCAATTTCGAAGCCTGATTCTGCGCCCACATCGTGTTGCGCCGAGGCAATGCAACCGGCGAACGCGCGGGTCCAGAAGGCTCGGAAGTGATCGACATGGGGCTGATCGGGGCCGTCGCCCTCACCAATGTCGACTTGGATGCTTCCCGATGTGCCGATGCGACCGTGCATGTAGCGGACACGCTGAAACACCGGCGCAAGGAAGTCGAGCTTGCCATCGAAGTCGCCAAAGGTCATCTCGAGCCCGGTGTACCAATGCGAGAAGTCGCCGTTGAAACGAATCTCGGGGAAGCGCTTCACGAGTTGCACCGTGCGCCAAATATCTTGCGTGACAGTGGCGCGGTGCGTCTCGACATAGAGCGGAATCTGCGCGGCGACACTGACCTCGATCACCTCTTCAACGAGCCGAGCTGCTTGATCGTCGTCTTCCATGCCGGTGCCAAGCAACAGCGTGGCGCAGGCGAAACCGGCATCGGCCCACAGGCGCGCCTGGTCGAGCAGATCGCCCGCCGTTGGCCGAATCCCGAACGCGATGGGCACCAAACCAAGATCGAGGCAACGCCGCGGATCGGCGCCTTGGATGCCCCGATAGCCAGCTTCCTTCGCAGCCTCGAGCACGACACGTTCGTGGCCTCGAGGGCCGCTGCTCCACTCGGGCAACATCCACGCGCTGCCGATGTTCAGGTCACGTCGTAGTTGCACAGGCATCGTCATGGCCCCATTCGTAGTGCAGTGAGCACGGCTTTCACTAGTTCGACACGGCAGATCAGCAAATCGGGCATATACGGATCTGGCTGGTTGTAGACCAGCGGCGAGCCATCGAGGCGAGACACATGCAATCCCACTGCCGCCGCCACCGCTGCTGGCGCGCACGAGTCCCACTCGTATTGCCCGCCTGAGTGGGCGTACACGTCGGCATCGCCGAGCACTACAGCCATTGCCTTGGCCCCGGCTGAGCCCATACGCACGATGGTGGCTCCGAGCGCGTCGACCAGTTGGTCGGTGCATGCCGGCGGCCTCGTGCGCGAGATGACCATACGTGGGGGCCCCTGATGAGTAGAGGTCAGCGATGTTGGCGCGCCAGTGTTCAGCACCATGTTGCGACCAGGCAACGCAACGGCGCCAGCGACAGGCACACCAGCAATGGTGAGCGCAACATGCACCGCCCAGTCGTCGCGTGGCGGCTCGCCATACTCGCGGGTGCCGTCGAGCGGGTCGATAATCCAGACACGGTCTGATGCGAGACGTGCGAGATCGTCGACGCTCTCTTCGGAGAGCACGCTGTCGGCCGGACGATGTTCGGCGAGCGCAGCAAGCAGAAACTCGTTAGACCGGCGATCGCCTTCGTCGCCGCCGAGGTCACGAATGCTGAGCAACAGCTGACCGGCCTGCTGGGCAAGCATGGCGGCCAAAGCGTGATCGTTCACTGTGCACCGCCGCTCAACGCGTCGAACACGCCAGCGCGCCGGAGTCGTTCGACGATCTCGTCGGCACCGATGTCAGCAGTGTGCGATCGGCTTGTATCGATACGCAATTCGGGTGCTTCGGGCGCTTCGTACGGCGAGTCGATGCCCGTGAAATGCGCTAGCTCGCCGCGTCGCGCTTTTGCATACAGACCTTTAGTGTCGCGTTGTTCGGCAACCGCAAGTGTTGAGTCGACGAACACCTCAATGAACTCATTTTCGGCGACAAGCTCGCGGGCCATTTGGCGCTCTGCTTTGAACGGCGAGATAAACGACGCGATCACGATGATGCCCGCATCGACCATGAGCTTGGCCACCTCGGCCACGCGTCGAATGTTCTCGACCCGATCGGCGTCGGTGAAGCCGAGGTCGCGGTTCAGTCCGTGACGTACGTTGTCTCCGTCAAGCAGATACGTGTGGCGACCCGTCGCGTGCAGCTTTTGCTCAACAATGTTGGCGATAGTCGACTTGCCGGCACCGGAGAGCCCGGTGAGCCACACCACGCAACCGCGTTGACCCTTGATCACCGAGCGAGCTTGCTTATCGACAGTGATTGCCTGCCAGTGCACGTTGTCGGCGCGTCGCAATGCGAAGTGCAGCAGCCCTGCCGCAACCGTGTTGTGCGTGTAGCGATCGATGAGGATGAAGCCACCCATGTCTCGGTTGATCGCATACGGGTCGAACGCCACTGGCCGATCGAGGCTCAGGTTGCACACGCCGATCTCGTTGAGCTCAAGGGTTCGTGCCGCCACGTGTTCGAGGCTGTTCACGTTGACCTTGTACTTGGGCTGGGCCACGGTTGCAGTCACGGTCTGAGCGCCAAGCTTGAGCAGATACGGGCGCCCCGGCAACATCGGCTCATCGCTCATCCACACGATGTGACTCTCGAACTGATCGGCTGCACCAGGCGGATCACTAGCCGCTGCGATGACGTCGCCGCGGCTGATGTCGATCTCGTCGGCCAGCGTGATGGTGACCGCCTGCCCCGCCACCGCCTCGTCGAGGTCGCCATCGGCGGTAACGATACGAGCCACCGAACTCTCGCGACCCGATGGCACCACCCGAACAATGTCGCCGGGTCTCACCGCGCCACCGACGATGGTTCCAGAGAACCCACGAAAGTCGAGGTTCGGACGATTCACCCATTGCACGGGCATTCGGAACGAACCCTCGTGTTGCACGTCGTCGACATCGACGGTCTCAAGATGGTGCATCAACGTGGGGCCCGAATACCAAGGCGTGCGGTCGCTTGGCTCAATGATGTTGTCGCCACGCAACGCCGACAAAGGGATACACGTGATGTCGTGAAGTGCGATCTCAGCGGCGAATGCGCGGTAGTCGGCTTCGATCTGGTCGAAGACCTGCTGCGAGTAATCGACGAGATCGAGCTTGTTCACTGCGACAACGATCTGGCGGATGCCGAGCAGTGAAACCAAATATGAGTGCCGCCGGGTTTGGGTGAGCACACCTTTGCGCGCATCGATGAGAATCACGGCAAGGCTCGCCGTCGATGCACCAGTGACCATGTTGCGCGTGTACTGCTCGTGGCCTGGCGTGTCGGCCACGATGAACTTGCGCTTCTCAGTGGAGAAGAACCGATAGGCCACATCGATGGTGATGCCTTGCTCGCGCTCGGCCGCTAAACCATCGACCAACAATGCGAAGTCGAGTTCGCCGCCTTGCGTACCCACCTTCTTCGAGTCGGACTCAAGCGCCGCGAGGTGATCTTCAAACACCAACTTTGAGTCGTAGAGCAAGCGCCCGATCAACGTTGACTTGCCGTCGTCGACGCTGCCGCATGTGATGAACCGCAGCATCGACTTGCGCTCATGCTGAGCGAGATATGCCTCGATGTCGCTGGACGACAGGTCTCCAGTTGCGTGCGCCATTAGAAGTAACCCTCTTGCTTCTTCTTCTCCATCGACGCTGACGAGTCGTGGTCAATCACCCGACCTTGACGTTCGGAGCTCGTGGTGAGCAGCATCTCTTTGATGATCTCCGGAAGCGTTGAGGCAGTTGATTCGATAGCACCGGTGAGCGGATAACAGCCAAGGGTTCGGAACCGCACGGTGCGCTCGACAACCTCGCCGGGCTCGACGGGCATGCGGTTGTCGTCGACCATGATCAAGGTGCCGTTGCGTTCGACCACAGGGCGCACCGCCGCTAGATACAGCGGCACGATCGGGATCTTCTCGATGTGGATGTATTGCCACACATCGAGCTCGGTCCAGTTCGACAGCGGGAACACTCGCACGCTTTCGCCGGGGCGAACCCGAGCGTTGTACAGATGCCACAGCTCGGGACGTTGCTGCTTTGGATCCCATCGGTGCTGAGCCGAACGAATCGAGAACACGCGCTCTTTGGCACGCGACTTTTCTTCATCGCGACGCGCCCCGCCGAAGGCGAGATCGAAGCCGTACTTGTCGATCGCTTGCTTGAGCCCCTCGGTCTTCCACATGTCGGTGTGCATGGCAGACCCATGGTCGAACGGGTTGATGCCCTTCTCAATGCATTCAGGATTTTGGTACACCAGCAGATCCATGCCAACGCTGCGGACCATGCGATCACGGAACTCGTACATCTCATGAAACTTCCATGTGGTGTCAACATGCAGCAACGGAAACGGCGGCAGCGACGGCGCGAACGCCTTGATTGCGAGATGCAACATCACTGCGCTGTCTTTGCCAACTGAGTACAGCATCGCGGGACGCTCAGACTCAGACACGGCCTCGCGAAATATCTGAATGCTCTCGGCTTCAAGCCGCTGCAAGTGAGTTAGCGCTGGCATCTGGCCATCCCAGACGTCGCCAGTGCGGTGATCAAGACTTGCTCCAGCGCGCCAATTCGGTCTGCAACCAACCGTGCTCCCAGAAGCTTTCGTCGCCGCCATGATCGAGTAAGTAACGGTGCGCGGATGCCATCAATGCACCGAGTCCCGCCGTGTCGGGGTCCACCGAAGCGACGGCCTCACCGATGCGAATGGCGAGCACGGCGTCGCCACGAGCTAGCGCTGCCGAGGCTCGCTCGAGAGCGGCCGAGCCACCGGTAACGGCCACGAGTTCGCCCAGCGCAGCGTCAGCCGATTCGGGATACAACTCGGTGGTGGACTGCAGTTTGAACCAACCGATGTAGGTCTCCCACAGCGTGCGCACACCCCACGCGACCTTGCCGTAGCCCTGCCCGACTCGAAGCTCAGGTGGGAGTTGGATCTCACGCATCAACGTGGAGACATCGGTGCCGGCATTGAAGCCCTCGAGTGCGCGTTGATGCACATAATCGACCGCACCATGAAGGCGCTCGAGTGATGCCTCAATGAGTTCGGCTCCAACAATCGCGTCGGCCCTACCCGTGATGAGCACCTCGGGCTTGAGTTCGCGAACCATGCGGTTGGTGGCGAGGTATGGCTCGACAAAGCGATACCTGTCGCCACGAATGGTGTTCAGGTTTGGGAAGTGCGGGAACAGTGGACCGAAGAGATTGCTCACCATCGCGATGCGTTGCGCAGGCAGCCACACAACGAGGCAATCGATGGTCTCGCCGACAGCGGCGATGAGTTCGATATCGAGTCCATCGACATGCAACGCGAGTCGGTCGTGAACGACAACATCGGGGATGGGGTTCGACTGACGCATCGATACACCCGGGTTCTGCCCGGCGATGCGGCGAGCGTCGGTGCCGAGCATGTCGAACCAGATACCAGCAGTGCGCATGCGCAGGCCCTGGATGCGTTTGTCGTCGGCCTGACAGGCGACGTTGTTGGCCTGCGCAATGTAGGTGGTGCCCTCTTGCTTGAACAGGTCGACACCGCCCACATGATCAACGTGCGCTTGCGTGGAGATGACATGGTGGGTCGGCCCGGGACGAATCGCATCGAACACTCGCTTGTGGTGCGGCGCTTCGTAACCCATACCGCAGTTCACGATGATGCGACCCGTGTCGGTGAGCACCATGTACGACGCCGTGGTGCCGCCTGAGCGGTAGACCAGTCCATCAACAATTGGATACGCGGGATCGTCGTATGTGGGCGTGAGCAACGCTTTGCCGGGTCGGGTATCGATCAGGTGATCGACCTGCTGCTGGATGTTCACTGAACCTCAATTCGCACGGGGAAGCGCTCGTAATAGAAGTCGAACGGAGCGCGGAGTTCTTCTGGAGTGACGGAGAATTGGCGGCGAAGGTCGTAGATGACCCTGCCCTCTTTGCCGCGTGGGTGAGCGGCTTGGTATGCCCCAATTTCGGCGATCGCTTGAGGCGTGAACTCAAGGCCGGCGCACTCGTAAATGGATGCAAGCGTGCCCATCTCATCGGCCATGTATTCGTGGAACAACACATGAATCGTGCGCCCTTCGGGCAATAGGTGCCGATCGCGAATCGACGACTCAAGCAGCAACCGGATGCGCTCGGACCAGTAGTCGCGATACCACTCGGGTTTCGTAGTGCGATACGCGGTGCGAGCCCCGTAGCAATTCATGGTGATGGTGGATTGCACCACCGCCACCGGATCGCGATGGGTGACCACGATGGTCGCGTCAGGAAAGGTGGCCATCAGCGGACCAAGTTGCTCAAGGTGCTGCGGCGACTTGAGTACCCAACGCTGCCGCGGCCGATACCACTGCATGATCTGCAGCACAGTCTTCATATAGGCGTAGTGCTCGGTCTGGTCGTGAGCGAGGTAGTAGTCGCGCCACTTCGGCGTGCGCGCCACCCATTCGACGTTGTAGTTCGAGAAGTCGGGGGCCATCAGTTCGTTCTCTTCGTGAACGTGGTCGGGCTCCATCGGGTGCATTGCGGCGATGAACGGCGCCGCTCGCTGCATTGCCTTCCATGTCTGGTTGCATCGAGTCCAGCGCGGATCAATCGCACCGGCCTCAACGATCTCGATGGGATTGGGCACCGGTTCGTACGACTCCCACAACGGCATCGACCGGAAGCGAGTGTCGGCTGCGAGCAGGTTCACCAAATGGGTCGTGCCGGAACGCGGAAGACCCACGACGATGACCGGCTTCTCAATCGGGATATCGAGGATCTCGGGATGGCGCTTCAGGAGATCGTTGATCAACAAGCGATTGGCGGCATATCGCGAGCAATCGCCGAACATCAGCATCCGTCCGATGCCGGTGCGATCTGGGTCGTCGTTCATCTCGGTGAGCTGCACGTCGAGGCGCTCTCGGAAATCGTTGGGCCCGAAGTCACTCAGACCGGTGCTCGCCATCGCCGCCGTGCACACCGCTTCGACACTGAGTTCTGTGTGCACCGACTCGCCGTAGTCGAGCGCCATGCGCTGCATGTCGTTCAGCACCGGTGCGGCCAAGTCGTCGATTCGAATTTCGTTGGTCATTCGGCATCCCCCAATGCGATCATCACGTTTCGGTGTTTGTTCGCACCTTCAAGCGCTGCGAGCAATTACGCAGCGGATCGTAGCGTAAGTCGCTCGGCGTGTGAGGAGTTGCAGCGTGACGCTCATTGTGGGCGCACGCCGTCAAGAATGATCGACACCAGTTCGGCAATCCAACGCTCGTTGACATGAGCGGCCGCACCCGCAAACACCTCGTTCAGCACCGGACCAGCAATGAGCGAAGCAAGCACACGGGTGTCGACATCGGCACGAATCTCGCCGCGGTCTTTGGCGCGATTGAGGCGATCGATCACTCGCTTCGACGCCATCGCTGCGGCAGTTGATCGAGCCACTCGCTCAGACCGTGTCTCGCCCAAGATGCCAACCACCGCTGCTAACGCGGCTGGGCGGGCAAGCTTCTCGGCAGCCCAACGAACCATCGAGGCGATGTCGACAGCAATGTTGTCGGTCTCGGCCACGACGTCGTCGCCCTCGGTTCTAAACACGGCGTGCGCGACCAATTCAGACTTCGACTTCCAACGTCGATAGATAGCCGTCGTCGATGTGCCGGCGCGCTCGGCCACCGCGGCGAGGCTCATGTCGTTGTAGCCGCGCTCTTCGAGTAACTCGATCGTGGCGGCCACGATCGAGTCGTCGAGGCGCGCATCTCTGGGCCGTCCGGCACGTTCGGTCTTCAACGCTTGCTCCATCGTGGCGATGACCGTACTGCCGCATCGACCTTTCGTCCAGCAACGCTTGCAACGAGTTGCTCAAGAGTTCTTGGCGTGGTGAACTCATCAACGTGACGAACAGAATTGAAATCTCCCGAGATATAGCCGCTTCCCCACAAGAGGCCTATGCCGCAATTTCTGATGTCACTCGCATGGGCGAGTGGTCACAGGAGTGCCACGCCTGCGAGTGGCACGAAGGATTCGAGGGTCCGGTCGTCGGCGCCATCTTCGACGGGCACAATCGCAACGACGAGTTCGAGTGGACCACACAGGGCAAGGTCATCGAGGCCGAACCAGGTGTGGCCTTTACCTTCGAGTGTTCCATGCGAGATTTTCACTTCTCCACTTGGGGCTATCGGTTCGAGCCAACAGAGACGGGATGTCGGGTCACGGAGTGGAGCGACGACCTGCGGCCCGAGTCGGTGTTGGAGTTCAGCAAGAAGATGTCGGGAATCGATGATCGAACAGAGCGCAACCGCAGCACGATGAGCC